>NZ_JANCPG010000005.1:0-128412 GCF_024295905.1 Streptococcus sp. CF7_Ac1-12
GATACCTTTAAACAACGTCCATATGTACCATCAAATGGTGGAGGCAATAACAGTGGTAACGGTAACGGAGCTACTAACACTGACGCAAAAGTGGATAAAGCTAAGTTAGAAGGTGCTATTCGTCAACTAGATGAATTGATCATCAAAGAATCAGCTAAGCTTGATGCAGAAACTGCAAAAGAAGCGAATGCATTATCAGCAGATGCTAAGAAAGTATTTGCCAATGCAGACGCAACTCAAGCAGAAGTGGATGCAATGGTTAAACGTATCGAAGACTTCATGGCGAAAGTTGCTTCATCAACTGATCATGCAACTCCAGCTAATGACCAAGCTGCCCAAACACCAGCTGTAGCTCCAGCTACTGCTCAAGCAGCAGCTAATGCTGGTCAAACAGCATCAGCACAAGCAAATGCGCGTAAAGCAGCTAAAGAATTGCCAAATACAGGTACAGCAGATTCTACTGTAGCTATGGTAGCAGCAGCCGCAAGTGCATTACTTGGTCTTGGTCTTGCAGGTCGACGTCGTAAAGAAGACGAAGAAGCTTAATTGGTAGATTGTTTGATAAATATCAGGTGATAAGTCCGATTTTCAAAGCTTAAACAAGTACCTCTCATAAGAAAATCTCCTAGCAGGAAAGTCTGCTAGGAGATTTTACTAGTGAATCAAATGATAGTTCGTTATTATATTATTTTAAAGCCATCATATTGACATACAATTGAATTTTTGCTAGAATCCTTGAAGGAGGATACGTCTAATGAAAATAATAAAAAAATTGATGCAAATCGCATTAGCAGTCTTTTTCTTTAGCTTACTGGCGACAAGTACAGTATTGGCGGATGATACTGATTCAGAGGGTTGGAAATTTGTCCAAGAAAACGGAAGAATCTACTACAAGAAGGGGGACCTCAAAGAAACCTACTGGCGAGTGATTGATGGTAAGTACTATTATTTTGATTCTTTATCTGGAGAGATGGTTGTCGGCTGGCAATATATACCTGCTCCACACGAAGGGGTTACGATTGGTTCTTCTCTAAGGCAAGATGTTGCTTTTAGACCAGATTGGTTTTACTTTGGTCAAGATGGGGTACTACAAGAATTTGTTGGTAAGCAAGTTTTAGAAGCAAAAACTGCTACAAATACCAACAAACATCATGGGGAACAATATGATAGTCCAGCAGAGAAACGAGTCTATTATTTTGAAGATCAACGTAGTTATCACACCTTAAAAACTGGTTGGGTTTATGATGAGGGGCACTGGTATTATTTACTGAAGGATGGTGGATTTGATTCTCGCATCAACAGATTGACTGTTGGGGAACTAGCACGTGGTTGGGTTAAGGATTTTCCTCTTACATATGATGAAGATAAGCTAAAAGCTGCTCCATGGTATTATCTAGATCCAACAACTGGCATCATGCAAACAGGTTGGCAATATCTTGGTAACAAGTGGTACTACCTCCGTTCATCAGGAGCAATGGCAACTGGCTGGTATCAAGACGGCTCAACTTGGTATTATCTAGATGCTGAAAATGGTGATATGAAAACGGGCTGGCAAAACCTTGGGAACAAATGGTACTATCTCCGTTCATCAGGAGCAATGGCAACAGGTTGGTTCCAGATTAATGGCAAATGGTACTATGCTTATAGCTCAGGTGCTTTAGCAGTGAATACGACCGTAGATGGCTATTCTGTCAACTATAATGGCGAATGGATTCAATAATGAAAGAAGCGATTGTGAAGGAAACAATCGCTTTTTTTGTGAAAATATAATAAAATAGATAGGAGAGAATAAATACTTGTATGAAAAAATAAGACGGCTTTTTCGTCTAGTAAAAGGAAAAAATGACAAAAAAAGTTGGTGTCGGTCAGGCACATAGTAAGATTATTTTAATAGGAGAGCATGCGGTCGTTTACGGCTATCCTGCCATTTCCCTGCCTCTTTTGGAGGTGGAAGTGACTTGTAAGGTAGTTCCTGCAGCGAGTCCATGGCGTCTCTATGAGGAAGATACCTTGTCCATGGCAGTTTATGCTTCGCTGGAGTATTTGGATATCAAAGAAGCCTGTATTCGCTGTGAGATTGACTCGGCTATCCCTGAAAAACGGGGAATGGGTTCGTCAGCCGCTATCAGCATAGCAGCCATTCGTGCAGTATTTGACTACTATGAGGCTGATGTGCCTCATGATGTACTAGAAATCTTGGTCAATCGGGCTGAGATGATTGCCCATATGAATCCAAGTGGTTTGGATGCTAAAACCTGTCTCAGTGACCAACCTATTCGCTTTATTAAGAATGTAGGATTTACAGAGCTTGAGATGGATCTATCAGCCTATTTGGTGATTGCCGACACGGGCGTTTATGGTCATACACGTGAAGCCATCCAAGTGGTTCAGAGCAAGGGGAAGGATGCCCTACCGTTTTTACATGCCTTGGGAGAATTGACCCAGCAGGCAGAGGATGCGATTTCACGAAAAGATGCTGAAGGGCTGGGGAAAATCCTCAGTCAAGCACATTTACATTTAAAAGAAATTGGTGTCAGTAGCCCTGAGGCAGACTCTTTGGTTGAAACGGCTCTTAGTCATGGTGCTCTGGGTGCCAAGATGAGCGGTGGTGGCCTTGGAGGCTGTATTATCGCCTTGGTAGCCAATCTGGACCAAGCACAAGAACTAGCAGAAAGATTAGAAGAGAAAGGAGCTATTCAGACATGGATAGAGAGCCTGTAACAGTACGTTCCTACGCAAATATTGCTATTATCAAATATTGGGGAAAGAAACAAGAAAAAGAGATGGTTCCTGCTACTAGCAGTATTTCTCTGACTTTGGAAAATATGTACACAGAGACGACTTTATCGCCTTTACCAGCCAATGCGTCAGCTGATGCCTTTTATATAAATGGTCAGCTGCAAAATGAGGCGGAGCATGCCAAGATGAGTAAGATTATTGACCGTTACCGTCCAGATGGTGAAGGCTTTGTCCGCATCGATACTCAAAACAATATGCCGACAGCAGCGGGCCTGTCCTCAAGTTCTAGTGGTTTGTCTGCCTTGGTCAAGGCTTGCAATGCTTATTTTCAGCTTGGATTGGATAGAAGTCAGTTGGCGCAGGAGGCGAAGTTTGCCTCAGGCTCTTCTTCTCGGAGTTTTTATGGACCACTAGGTGCCTGGGATAAGGATAGCGGAGAAATTTACCCTGTAGAGACAGACTTGAAACTAGCTATGATTATGTTGGTGCTAGAGGATAAGAAAAAACCAATCTCTAGCCGTGACGGGATGAAACTCTGTGTGGAAACTTCGACGACTTTTGATGACTGGGTTCGTCAGTCTGAGAAAGACTATCAAGATATGCTGGTTTATCTCAAGGAAAATGACTTTGCCAAGGTTGGGGAATTGACTGAGAAAAATGCCCTGGCTATGCACGCTACGACCAAAACAGCATCACCAGCCTTTTCTTATCTGACCGATGCGACTTATGAAGCCATGGACTTTGTTCGCCAGCTTCGTGAACAAGGGGAAGCCTGCTACTTTACCATGGATGCTGGTCCCAATGTCAAGGTCCTCTGTCAGGAGAAAGACTTGGAGCATTTATCAGTAATCTTCGGTCAACGTTATCGCTTGATTGTGTCAAAAACAAAGGATTTGAGCCAAGATGATTGCTGTTAAAACTTGCGGAAAACTCTATTGGGCAGGCGAATATGCTATTTTAGAGCCTGGGCAGTTAGCCTTGATAAAGGCTATTCCCATCTATATGAAGGGCGAGATTGCTTTTTCTGATAGTTACCGTATTTATTCGGATATGTTTGATTTCGCAGTGGACTTGACACCAAATCCTGCTTACAGTTTGATTCAAGAAACGATTGCTTTAGTGGAAGATTTCCTTGTTTATCGTGGGCAAACCTTGCGGCCTTTTTCTCTAGAAATTCGTGGGAAAATGGAACGAGAAGGGAAAAAGTTTGGTTTAGGTTCTAGCGGTAGCGTCGTTGTCTTGGTTGTCAAGGCTTTACTGGCTCTGTATGATGTTTCTGTTGATCAGGAGCTCTTGTTCAAGCTGGCTAGTGCTGTCTTGCTCAAGCGAGGAGACAATGGTTCCATGGGAGACCTTGCCTGTATTGTGGCAGAGGATTTGGTTGTCTACCAGTCTTTTGATCGCCAGAAGGTAGCTGCTTGGTTGGAAGAAGAAAACTTGGCGACAGTTTTAGAGCGTGAGTGGGGCTTTTCAATTTTACAAGTGAAACCAACTTTAGAATGCGATTTCCTAGTGGGATGGACCAAGGAAGTGGCTGTATCAAGTCACATGGTCCAGCAAATTAAGCAAAATATAGATCAGAACTTTTTAACTTCCTCAAAAGAAACGGTAGCTGCTTTGGTAGAAGCCTTGGAGCAGGGGAAAGTAGAAAAAAGCATCGAGCAAGTGGGAAGAGCGAGCCAGCTCTTAGAAGGCTTGAGCGCAGATATTTACACACCTTCGCTTAGACAGCTGAAAGAAGCTAGTCAAGATTTGCAGGCTGTTGCCAAGAGTAGCGGCGCTGGTGGTGGTGACTGTGGCATTGCCTTGAGTTTTGATGCGCACTCAACTGAAACCCTAAAAAATCGTTGGGCCAATCTGGGGATTGAGCTCTTATACCAAGAAAGGATAGGACATGACGACAAATCGCAAGGATGAGCATATCCGCTATGCCCTTGAACAGAAAAGTTTCTATAATAGCTTTGATGAGGTGGAGCTGATTCATTCTTCCTTGCCTCTTTACGACCTGGAAGAAATCGATCTGTCGACAGAGTTTGCTGGTCGAAAGTGGGACTTTCCTTTTTATATCAATGCTATGACGGGTGGAAGCGATAAGGGAAGAGAAATCAATCAAAAACTGGCTCAAGTGGCGGAAGCCTGTGGTATTTTATTTGTAACGGGTTCTTATAGCGCAGCCCTCAAAGATCCAACAGATGACTCTTTTTTTGTCAAATCTAGTCATCCCAATCTCCTCCTTGGAACCAATATTGGATTGGACAAGCCTGTCGAGTTAGGACTTCAGACTGTAGAAGAGATGCATCCTCTTCTCCTGCAAGTGCATGTCAATGTCATGCAGGAATTACTCATGCCTGAAGGAGAAAGAAAGTTCAGAAGCTGGCAATCGCATCTAGCAGACTATAGCAAGCAAATCCCTGTCCCTATTGTTCTCAAGGAAGTTGGCTTTGGGATGGATGTGAAGACCATTGAAAGAGCCTATGAACTGGGTGTTCGAGCCTTTGATATATCGGGTCGTGGCGGTACCAGTTTTGCCTATATTGAAAACCGCCGTAGTGGCCAACGTGATTACCTCAATCAATGGGGCCAGTCCACCATGCAAGCCCTTCTCAATGCCCAAGACTGGAAAGACAAGGTCGAACTCTTGGTTAGTGGAGGGGTTCGAAATCCTCTGGATATGATTAAGTGCCTAGTCTTTGGTGCCAAAGCCGTGGGACTGTCTCGAACAGTTCTGGGATTGGTTGAAAACTACACGGTTGAAGAAGTAGTTGCCGTTGTTCAAGGCTGGAAAGCAGATCTACGCTTGATCATGTGTGCTCTTAATTGTGCCACCATAGCAGATCTACAAAAAGTAGACTATCTTCTCTACGGAAAATTAAAAGAAGCAAATGATCAGATGAAAAAGGCGTAACCACCGCCTTTTTTCCATCTGCAGACCGAGGTGACTTTTTTGAATTGTGATAAAATAGAAAGGAGAGGATGAACCTATGAGAAAATTTAAAATCTTTTTATTTATCGAAGCCTGTCTTTTGACAGGAGCTCTGATTTTAATGGTATCAGAGCATTTTTCGCGTTTTCTGCTGATTCTATTCCTCTTTTTGCTTTTGATTCGCTATTACACTGGTAAAGAGGGGAATAACCTCCTTTTAGTAGTGGCAACCATTCTCTTCTTTTTCATCGTCATGCTCAATCCTTTTGTGATTCTAGCTATTTTTGTTGCGGTCATCTATAGCCTTTTTCTTCTTTATCCGATGATGAACCAGGAAAAAGAGCAGACAAATTTAGTTTTTGAAGAGGTGGTGACGGTTAAGAAGGAGAAAAATCGTTGGTTTGGAAATCTTCATCATTTTTCAAGCTACCAGACTTGCCAGTTTGATGATATCAATCTTTTTCGTCTCATGGGCAAGGACACTATTCATCTGGAGAGGGTCATCTTAACCAATCACGACAATGTCATTATCCTCAGAAAGATGGTAGGAACGACCAAAATCATTGTACCTGTAGATGTAGAAGTCAGTCTCAGCGTTAACTGTCTCTATGGTGATTTGACTTTTTTCAACCAACCTAAGCGGGCCCTTCGCAATGAACACTATCATCAAGAAACCAAAGACTATCTTAAGAGTAACAAGAGTGTCAAGATTTTCTTGACCACTATGATTGGAGATGTGGAGGTGGTTAGAGGATGAAAAAACAAGCCTATGTAATCATTGCTCTCACCTCCATCCTGTTTGTCTTATTTTTCTCCCACAGCTTGCTGGAAATCCTTAACTTTGACTGGTCCATTTTCTTGCACGATATCGAAAAAACAGAAAAATTTGTCTTTTTGTTGTTGGTATTTAGCATGTCCATGACCTGCCTCTTAGCCCTGTTTTGGCGAGGTGTTGAAGAGTTTTCTCTCAGAAAAGTGCAGGCGAACCTTAAGCGATTATTGGCAGGGCAAGAAGTGGTTCAGGTTGCAGATCCAGATTTGGATGCCAGTTTCAAGTCCTTGTCAGGTAAACTTAATCTTCTGACAGAGGCTCTTCAAAAGGCTGAAAATCACAGCCTTGCTCAGGAAGAGGAAATCATTGAGAAGGAACGGAAGCGGATTGCTCGGGATTTGCACGATACAGTTAGTCAAGAGTTGTTTGCGGCTCACATGATTTTGTCAGGTGTCAGCCAGCAGGCTTTAAAGCTTGATAGAGAAAAGATGCAAATCCAGTTGCAGAGTGTCACAGCTATTTTAGAAACTGCCCAGAAGGATTTGCGAGTCTTGCTCTTGCATTTGCGACCAGTTGAACTAGAGCAGAAGAGTCTGGTTGAAGGGATTCAAATCCTCTTAAAAGAGCTTGAGGACAAGAGTGATCTCAAGGTTGGTTTCAAGCAAAATGTGACGCAATTGCCTAAGAAAATCGAGGAGCATATCTTCCGTATCCTGCAAGAGTTGATCAGCAATACCCTCCGCCATGCCCAGGCATCTTGTTTGGATGTTTACCTCTATCAGACGGATTTTGAATTGCAGCTGAAGGTGGTGGACAATGGGATTGGTTTCCAGTTAGGGAGTTTAGACGATTTGAGTTATGGACTCCGCAATATCAAGGAGCGGGTTGAAGATATGGCAGGGACGGTTCAGTTATTGACAGCACCCAAGCAAGGGTTGGCAGTTGATATCCGTATTCCCCTGCTCGATAAGGAATGATAAAGGAGTAAAGATGAAAATTTTACTAGTGGATGACCATGAAATGGTCCGATTGGGCTTGAAAAGCTACTTTGACCTCCAAGACGATGTAGAAGTTGTGGGCGAGGCAGCAAACGGTTCTCAGGGTATTGACTTGGCCTTGGAACTGCGTCCGGACGTTATTGTCATGGATATTGTCATGCCTGAGATGAATGGGATTGACGCGACCTTGGCCATCCTCAAAGAATGGCCCGAAGCTAAGATTTTGATTGTGACTTCGTACTTGGACAATGAAAAAATCATGCCTGTTTTAAATGCTGGTGCTCGGGGCTATATGCTCAAGACTTCTAGTGCAGATGAATTGCTACACGCTGTTCGTAAGGTGTCTGCTGGTGAGTTGGCTATTGAACAAGAGGTCAGCAAGAAGGTCGAATACCACCGCAATCACATAGAACTACATGAAGACTTGACTGCGCGTGAGCGAGATGTTCTCCAACTCATCGCCAAGGGCTACGAAAATCAGCGAATCGCAGATGAACTTTTTATCTCTCTCAAGACGGTCAAGACCCACGTGTCCAACATTCTTGCCAAACTTGAAGTCAGCGATCGTACCCAGGCTGCAGTCTATGCCTTTCAGCACCACTTGGTGGGGCGTGAGGACTTTTAACAGATATGCAAAAATAATATTTGAGAAATAGCTGACCTTAGTATCAAGGAAGCAAGCAAGTACCTTTCCTATCGTTGAAAAGCGCATTCATTACTTGAAAAAAGTCGCCCATTTATGTTATAATAGACTGTATTTAAAAAATTTTAAGGAGAAATGACAGAATGTCTGTATCATTTGAAAACAAAAAAACAAACCGTGGTGTCTTGACTTTCACTATCTCTCAAGACCAAATCAAACCAGAATTGGACCGTGTCTTCAACTCAGTGAAGAAATCTCTTAATGTTCCAGGTTTCCGTAAAGGTCACCTTCCACGTCCTATTTTCGACAAAAAATTTGGTGAAGAGTCACTTTACCAAGACGTTATGAACGCTCTTTTGCCAAACGCTTATGAAGCAGCTGTTAAAGAAGCTGGTCTTGAAGTCGTTGCTCAACCAAAAATTGACGTAACTTCAATGGAAAAAGGTCAAGACTGGGTTATCACAGCTGAAGTCGTTACAAAACCTGAAGTAAAATTGGGTGACTACAAAAACCTTGAAGTATCAGTAGATGTAGAAAAAGAAGTAACTGATGCTGACGTTGAAGAGCGTATCGAACGCGAACGCAACAACTTGGCTGAATTGGTTATCAAAGAAGCTGCTGCTGAAAACGGCGACACTGTTGTCATCGATTTCGTTGGTTCTATTGACGATGTTGAATTTGACGGTGGAAAAGGTGAAAACTTCTCACTTGGACTTGGTTCAGGTCAATTCATCCCTGGTTTTGAAGACCAATTGGTAGGTCACTCAGCTGGCGAAACTGTTGATGTTATCGTAACATTCCCAGAAGACTACCAAGCAGAAGACCTTGCAGGTAAAGAAGCTAAATTCGTAACAACTATCCACGAAGTAAAAGCTAAAGAAGTTCCAGCTCTTGACGATGAGCTTGCAAAAGACATCGATGAAGAAGTTGAAACACTTGCTGAATTGAAAGAAAAATACCGCAAGGAATTGGCTGCTGCTAAAGAAGAAGCTTACAAAGATGCAGTTGAAGGTGCAGCAATTGATAAAGCTGTAGAAAACGCTGAAATCGTAGAACTTCCAGAAGAAATGATTCACGAAGAAGTTCATCGTTCAGTAAACGAATTCCTTGGAAACTTGCAACGTCAAGGTATCAATCCTGACATGTACTTCCAAATCACTGGAACTACTCAAGAAGACCTTCACAAACAATACGAAGCAGAAGCTGAGTCACGTACTAAGACTAACCTTGTTATCGAAGCAGTTGCCAAAGCTGAAGGATTTGACGCTTCAGAAGAAGAAATTCAAAAAGAAATCGAGCAATTGGCTGCAGATTACAACATGGAAGTTGCACAAGTACAAAGCTTGCTTTCAGCTGATATGTTGAAACACGATATCACAATCAAAAAAGCTGTTGAATTGATTACAAGCACAGCAACAGTTAAATAATCTTAATAAACAAAAATCCCACCTGAATTGGTGGGTTTTCTTATACACTATTTTCCAAAAATCTCTTTGAGGTCTGCTTCTGTAATCCCAATCATGGCTGGGATGCTGTCCCAGTTTTCTTCTGTTAGGATGTAGGATTGTTCAGAGGTACTTGATGTGGCTGTTTCAGAGACAGTTTGTTGCTTTTCTTCAACAGTTTCCAATAAATCACTGAAGCGTTCAATCAGATAGGTTTTTCGGGCAGTTCCGATATGCTGGGTAGCATAGTCGAAAGCCTGTAATTCGCCTAGTAAGATAAGCTTGCTTTTGGCACGAGTAATGGCTGTGTAGATGAGATTGCGCTCCAGCATTCGCCTACTAGCACTAGTGATAGGCAGTATGACAACAGGGAACTCACTTCCCTGTGATTTATGGATACTCATAGCATAGGCCAAGCGAATCTTGTACCATTCGTTACGTGGGTAAGAGACCTCATTGCCATCAAAATCAATGACAATCTCATCTTGTTTCGACTCGGTGTATTTACCAGGAATCAAGTCTGTGATAGCTCCCAAATCTCCATTAAAGACATTGATTTCAGCATCGTTGACCAGGTGAATGACCTTGTCGCCCTTACGATAGTGGCACTGGGGGGCTTCAAAACTAAGTTGGTCTTTTTGTGGTGGGTTCAGGAGGTCTTGCATGAGCTGGTTGATGGCATCAATCCCTGCAGTCCCTCGGTACATGGGAGCCAGAACTTGGATATCACGGGCAGGAATACCACTTCTGAGGGCAGCTCCTAAGATTTTCTCAATGGTAGCAGGAATATGGCCACTAGCAATTTCAAAGTAAGAAC
The DNA here is from genome assembly GCF_024295905.1 of Streptococcus sp. CF7_Ac1-12. Taxonomy (GTDB): domain Bacteria; phylum Bacillota; class Bacilli; order Lactobacillales; family Streptococcaceae; genus Streptococcus; species Streptococcus mitis_AP. Next base: position 10,338 of record NZ_JANCPG010000005.1, read on the forward strand.
GGTCAGCTTTTTTCTGGGTGAAATCAGCTGGTAAGATGCCCTGTCGAATCTGACTAGCTAGGGTGACGATGGTTGATTCTTCGCTTTGCCGGTAAATTTTTTCCAAGCGAGTCTGAGGGATCAAAGGAATATGAAGGAGGTCAGCTAGAACTTGTCCAGGGCTGACAGACGGTAGCTGATCGCTATCTCCCACGATGAGAATTTTACTGTTAGAAGAGATGTTTGAGAAGAGTTGATTGGCCAGCCAAGTATCCACCATAGAAAATTCATCTACGATGATAAAGTCAGCATCTAGATAATCTTCCAGATGACTGGTATCATCGTCGCCTGTCATTCCCAAGTGGCGGTGTATGGTCGCGCTCGGTAAGCCTGTCAATTCATTCATGCGCCGAGCAGCTCGACCAGTTGGAGCAGCAAGAAGAATGGGCAGATTGCTTTTTTTCCTGAGGTCAAGTCCTTCTAAAAGGGCATAAACAGCGATGATACCATTGATAACCGTTGTCTTACCAGTACCAGGCCCACCTGTTAGGATAAAGATCTTGTTCTGGATAGCGTCGCAGATAGCCTGTTTTTGAATGCTATCATACTCAATCCCCAGCTCATCCTCGACAGTAGCGATATGTTTTCGAATAGTTTCTAAATTCTGGCTCTTTTGTTTTCCTTTTTCAAGGATGCGAACCAAGTGACTACGGATACCCTCCTCAGCGAAAAAGAGGCTGTTGTCAAAAATCTTGGTATCAATCTGCTGAACCTTGTCTTCTTCGATTAGGTAGGAGAGTTCTCGAGCCACTTGACTGGGATCTAGTTCTACGGGACGGGAAGATTCAAGGAGAGTAAGGGTTTGTTCCAGCAAGTCCCGTGCTTCAACATAGGTATCCCCTGTTTCCATACAGGCATGAAAAAGACTGTGAACTAGACCGGCACGAAAACGCTCAGGAGCCTGACTTTCGATGCCTAGTTCTTCCGATAATTGGTCAGCAATAGTAAATCCCAATCCTTTGATATCCTCAACTAACTGGTAGGGATAATTTTCAACCACATCAAGGGTTTCTTCCTTGTAAAAGTCTTGAATTTGAAAGGCTAGTTTATTGGGAATGCCGTAGTTAGCTAGTTTGGCCAAGACCATCTCCGTTCCATAGTTGAGACGGAGAGTGGAGACGAAAGCCTCGCGATTTTTGGTAGAGAGACCTGCGATGCCTTCTAGCTTTTCTGGGTGTTGCAAAATTTCGTCAATGGTATTGTCGCCATAGGTGTCCACGATTTTCTGAGCTGTCTTGAGACCAATCCCCTTGAAATGGCTACTTGAAAAGTACTTGACCAAGCCCTTGCTAGTTGGTTTTGCGCGTTCATAACGGCTAATTTGCAGTTGTTCCCCATACTTGGAGTGCTGGACAATTTGTCCCCAAAAAGTATAGTCTTCTCCCTCAATCACGTCAGCCATGGTACCCGTGACAATGATTTCAAAATCATCAAAATTCTCTGCGTCCGTATCGTCGATTTCTAGGAGAAGGATGCGATAAAAATTGCTGGGATTTTCAAAAATAATCCGTTCAATAGTTCCTGAAAAATAAACTTCCATAAGATTCCTTTGCATAAATAGGTGAGAGTTAATACTCTTCGAAAATCTCTTCAAACCACGTCAGCTTCGCCTTGCCGTATATATGTTACTGACTTCGTCAGTTCTATCCACAACCTCAAAACAGTGTTTTGAGCTGACTTCGTCAGTTCTATCTACAACCTCAAAGCAGTGCTTTGAGCAACCTGCGGCTAGCTTCCTAGTTTGCTCTTTGATTTTCATTGAGTATAACTTTGTTTCTATCTTAATCAAACTGGATAGTGAATAATCATATTCTCACGATAGAAGAAGAGGCTGAGATTCTTGATTCTCGGCCTCTTAGGTCTCTTAAAATGTTCCGATGCGGGTTATTGGCCAGAAGCGGAATTTAGCTTCCCCTGTGATATCTTTTGCTTTGAAGGTACCTACGTGGCGGCTGTCGCTCGAAACCAAGCGGTCGTCTCCGAGGAGAAGATATTCTCCTTCTGGGACAGTAAAGCTAAAGTTGGTATTGTAATTGACATCAACTGTGAAGGCTTGAGCCTTTTGAGCGATGCTTCTAAAGAAAGTGCCTTTATTTCCTTCAAAGCCCTTGCCTGAGTAGGTGCTTTGAAGTTTGTCATCCTTGAAACGTTTGATGTAGTCAGCTAGGTAAGGTTCGTCAGTCTCTTTGTCATTTATGTAAAGTTTATCGTTTTCGTAACGGATGGTGTCGCCAGGCATTCCGATGACACGTTTGACAATGTCCTTATTGCCATCTTCCTCATGGGCCACCACGATATCAAAACGGTCAATAGGGAGGTGTTTGACAACAAAGAGGATTTCGCCATCTGCTAGGGTAGGATCCATGGAATGTCCTTCTACGCGGACATTACTCCAAAAAAAGATACGACTTAAAGCTAGTAATGACAGAATTAGGAGGAACAATCCCCACTCTTTTAAGAAATTTTTAAATGAATTCATAACTTACCTTTCTAAGCGTTTTTTCGCTTTTTCAGTATTTTTAAAGTGCAGTTTGGCGCAGAAATTGAGTCCTTGCATACCATAGGCTTGCAAAATCTGGCTAGCTACCTTATCAGAAGCCGTTCCAGCTCCACTTGGAAGTTGATAGCCCAGTTCTCGTCCTAGATTTTCAAGGTTTTCCAGAAAGAGATCACGCGCAATGATAGAAGAAACTGCTACAGCCAAGTATTTGCTTTCAGCCTTTTCTTCTAAGCTGATAGGATTACTGAAACGATTGGCCTCTTGTGCTAAATACTTGTCATAATTTTTAGCACTGGTGAAAGCATCAATCACAATTTTCTCAGGCTGAACACCTTTTTGAAGGAGGAGATAGATAGCCTGATTATGGAGAGCAACCTTAACCGAAACAGCATTGTAGCGGTCTCCGATGACCTCGTTGTACTTGCTTGGCGAGAGAAGCAGTGCCTGATGCTGGATTTTTTCCTTGAGGATAGGGGCAATCTGACGGATTTTTAGGTCGGTCAGAGTCTTGGAATCCCCCACACCGAGTTGGCGTAAGAAATCATGCTGGTCTGGAGTGACAAAGGAAGCCACAACTGCAAGCCCACCAAAGTAGGAACCATTTCCCACCTCATCTGTCCCAATCAAAGGGAGATTTTGTCCGCTTATTTCCTCTAGAACTTGATAGCCAAAGAAACGAGCATATTTCTCAGCCCCTTCACCCTGAAGCAAGACCTTTCCAGAAGTATAGATAGAAACGGTAGCTTGAGGTAGTCGCAAAAAGTAGCGAATATAAGGATTCTTGCTGGGAGCCAGACTGTTTCGATAGTGTTCAAGAAAAGCCTGAATCTCCTTTTCGCTTGGTGTGAGTGTTATACTTGCCATAGTTTCTATTGTACCATAAAAGCAGGCAAATTTGTAAAAACTGACAAAGTTAGCGAATTTTGGTATAATATCGTGAGGTGAATTTTATGGCAAATCTAAATCGATTCAAATTTACATTCGGGAAAAAATCATTAACCTTGACAAGCGAGCATGATAATCTCTTTATGGAGGAAATCGCCAAGGTTGCGACAGAAAAATACCAAGCAATTAAAGAACAAATGCCTAGTGCAGACGATGAAACAATCGCTCTTTTGTTGGCAGTTAACTGTTTATCAACTCAACTCAGTCGTGAGATTGAATTTGATGATAAGGAGCAAGAGTTAGAAGAACTCCGTCACAAACTCGTGACTTGTAAGCAAGAACAGAGCAAGATTGAGGATTCCTTATGATTTCACTCCTTCTTCTATTGGTCTTGGCTTGGGGATTTTATATCGGCTATCGGAGAGGCCTGCTCTTACAGGTTTATTACCTGATTTCAGCCATGGCATCGGCTTTTGTGGCTGGCCAGTTTTATAAGGGACTTGGAGAGCAATTTCATTTGCTACTCCCTTATGCAAATCCGCAGGAAGGTCAGGGAACTTTCTTTTTCCCATCGGATCAACTTTTTCAGTTGGATAAGGTCTTTTACGCAGGGATTGGCTACTTGCTTGTATTTGGGATTGTCTATAGCATCGGTCGTTTACTTGGTCTCCTCTTACACTTGATTCCTAGTAAAAAACTGGGTGGTAAGTTATTCCAAGTTTCAGCAGGGATCTTGTCCATGTTGGTGACCTTATTTGTCTTGCAAATGGCTTTGACAATTTTGGCGACCATTCCCATGGTGGCTATACAAAATCCTCTTGAAAAGAGCATCGTCGCAAAACACATCATCCAGAGCATACCGGTAACAACCAGTTGGCTCAAACAAATCTGGGTGACAAATTTAATCGGATAAAAAGGGCAGGAATTTTCCTAGCCCTTTGTTTACAGATTTGACTGAATGTAAAAAGCTACTACACCTAGACATTCAAAGACAAGGAAATAAAGATGAATAAGAAAATATTAGAAACATTAGAGTTCAATAAGGTCAAGGCCTTGTTTGAACCTCATTTGTTGACAGAGCAGGGCTTGGAGCAACTGAGACAGCTAGCTCCAACTGCTAAGGCAGATAAAATCAAACAGGCTTTTGCTGAGATGAAGGAAATGCAGGCACTCTTCGTCGAGCAACCGCATTTTACCATTCTCGCAACCAAGGAAATTGCAGGAGTCTGTAAGCGGTTGGAGATGGGGGCAGATCTCAATATCGAGGAGTTCCTTCTCTTGAAGCGGGTGCTTCTTGCTAGCCGAGAACTGCAAAGTTTTTACGCCAATCTGGAAAATGTTAGCTTGGAAGAATTAGCTCTTTGGTTTGAGAAATTACACGATTTTCCGCAATTACAAGGAAATCTCCAGGCCTTTAATGATGCAGGTTTTATTGAAAATTTTGCCAGTGAAGAATTAGCGCGCATCCGTCGAAAAATCCATGATAGCGAGAGTCAGGTGCGCGATGTTTTACAGGATCTGCTCAAGCAAAAAGCGCAGATGTTGACAGAAGGAATCGTTGCAAGCAGAAATGGCCGTCAGGTTTTACCTGTCAAAAACACCTACCGCAATAAGATTGCAGGTGTCGTTCATGATATTTCTGCTAGTGGAAACACCGTCTATATCGAACCCCGTGAGGTGGTCAAACTGAGCGAAGAAATTGCCAGTTTACGAGCAGATGAGCGCTATGAAATGCTTCGCATTCTCCAAGAAATTTCTGAACGTGTCCGCCCTCATGCGGCTGAGATTGCCAATGACGCTTGGATTATTGGCCATTTAGACTTGATTCGTGCCAAGGTTCGTTTTATCCAAGAAAGGCAAGCAGTTGTTCCTCAGCTATCAGAAAATCAAGAGATTCAACTGCTCCATGTCTGCCATCCTTTGGTTCAAAATGCCGTCGCAAATGATGTCCATTTTGGCCAAGATTTAACAGCGATTGTCATTACAGGTCCCAATACAGGTGGGAAGACCATCATGCTCAAGACTCTGGGCTTGACACAAGTGATGGCCCAGTCCGGTTTGCCGATTTTAGCAGACAAGGGAAGCCGTGTTGGTATTTTTGAAGAAATCTTTGCTGATATTGGCGATGAGCAGTCTATTGAGCAGAGCTTGTCTACCTTCTCTAGCCACATGACCAATATTGTGGATATTCTTGGCAAGGTCAACCAGCATTCGCTCTTGCTCTTGGATGAGTTGGGGGCTGGTACAGATCCCCAAGAGGGAGCTGCCCTTGCTATGGCTATTCTGGAGGACCTTCGCCTACGTCAAGTCAAGACCATGGCAACCACCCACTATCCAGAACTTAAGGCCTATGGTATCGAGACAGCTTTTGTGCAAAACGCCAGTATGGAGTTTGATACTGCGACTCTTCGTCCAACCTATCGCTTTATGCAGGGTGTGCCTGGCCGAAGCAATGCCTTTGAAATTGCCAAACGCCTAGGTTTATCTGAAGTTATCGTAGGAGATGCCAGTCAGCAGGTCGATCAGGACAATGATGTCAATCGGATTATTGAGCAGCTGGAAGAGCAGACGCTAGAGAGTCGCAAACGCTTGGACAATATCCGTGAGGTGGAGCAAGAAAATCTCAAGATGAACCGTGCTCTCAAAAAACTTTACAACGAGCTTAATCGTGAAAAGGAAACCGAGCTTAACAAGGCGCGTGAACAGGCTGCTGAGATTGTGGACATGGCTCTGAGTGAAAGTGACCAGATTCTCAAAAATCTCCACAGCAAATCCCAACTCAAGCCCCACGAAATCATTGAAGCCAAGGCCAAGTTGAAAAAATTGGCTCCTGAAAAAGTAGATTTGTCTAAAAACAAGGTTCTTCAAAAGGCCAAGAAAAAACGAGCTCCAAAGGTGGGAGATGATATCGTTGTTCTCAGTTATGGACAGCGTGGTACCTTGACCAGTCAACTCAAAGATGGCCGCTGGGAAGCCCAGGTCGGCTTAATTAAGATGACCTTGGAAGAAAAAGAGTTTGACCTCGTTCAAGCCCAGCAAGAAAAGCAAGTCAAGAAGAAACAGGTCAATGTCGTGAAACGAACTTCTGGTCGTGGCCCACAAGCCAGACTGGATCTTCGAGGCAAACGTTACGAAGAAGCAATGAATGAGCTAGATGCTTTTATCGACCAAGCCTTGCTTAATAATATGGCTCAAGTAGATATCATCCATGGTATCGGAACAGGTGTCATCCGTGAAGGTGTCACCAAATACCTACAAAGAAACAAGCATGTCAAGAGTTTCGGCTATGCCCCACAAAATGCTGGAGGCAGTGGTGCGACTATTGTCACTTTTAAAGGATAGCAGTATTCCGGGCTTTATACAGTAAAAACTGTTGAATTAAGTTTTACTAATAAACACATTGACAAAAGCCAACATTTTTTGTAAAATAAGAATCAATTAAATACCAACACCGAATGAAGTTTAATAGAAGTGGCGAATCGTTTGATTTTCCATGACTGTAAATGGACGGAACTCTGGAGAGACCGTAAAGGCACCGAAGGGGCAAGGCAGGCAACTGCTCAAACTCTCAGGTAAAAGGACAGAGCTAGGATAGACCGCTTTTTAGCATTTATCTAAGCATTCCAGAGTACATGTATCTTGCATGTGCTCTTTCTTTTGGGGTTGAAAAGATAGGAGAAGGAAATGTTAGAATTGCTTAAATCAATTGATGCTTTTGCTTGGGGCCCCCCCCTCTTGATTCTCTTGGTCGGGACAGGGATTTACCTAACTGCCCGTCTAGGCCTCTTGCAGGTTTTGCGTCTGCCCAAGGCCTTCCAGCTTATTTTTACTAAGGACAAGGGGCATGGAGATGTATCCAGCTTTGCAGCACTATGTACAGCCCTAGCAGCGACAGTTGGTACGGGAAATATTATCGGGGTAGCTACAGCTATCAAGGTCGGTGGACCAGGAGCACTCTTTTGGATGTGGATGGCCGCTTTCTTTGGGATGGCTACCAAGTATGCGGAAGGACTTTTGGCGATTAAATACCGCACAAAGGACGACCATGGTGCAGTAGCGGGAGGTCCAATGCACTATATCCTTCTAGGGATGGGAGAAAAGTGGCGTCCCCTTGCCATCTTCTTTGCCCTAGCAGGTGTGCTAGTAGCTTTGTTGGGAATCGGAACCTTTACCCAGGTAAACTCGATTACAGAATCTATCCAAAATACAACCGCTATTTCGCCAGCCATCACAGCTCTTGTGTTATCTGTCTTTGTAGCAATTGCAGTCTTTGGCGGGCTCAAGTCCATTTCAAAGGTTTCAACTACTGTTGTTCCTTTTATGGCTATCATTTATATTTTGGGAACTCTGACAGTTATTTTCTTTAATATAGGGGAAATCCCTGCCACAATCGCTTTAATCTTGACATCCGCTTTTAGTCCTGTTGCTGCGGTAGGTGGATTTGCCGGTGCTAGCATTCGGATGGCTATTCAAAACGGTGTGGCGCGTGGTGTATTCTCAAACGAATCTGGTCTGGGTTCTGCTCCCATTGCAGCTGCTGCAGCTAAGACAAACGAACCAGTAGAGCAAGGTTTGATTTCCATGACAGGAACCTTTATTGACACCCTCATTATCTGTACTCTGACTGGTTTGACCATCTTGGTGACTGGTGTTTGGAGTGGTGACTTAAATGGGGTTGCCTTGACTCAGTCAGCCTTCTCAACAGTCTTTTCACACTTTGGACCTGCTCTCTTAACAATCTTCCTTGTGCTCTTTGCCTTTACAACGATTCTTGGTTGGAACTACTATGGAGAACGCTGTTTCGAGTTCCTCTTTGGGGTTCGCTTTATCTGGCTCTACCGTGTGGTCTTTGTACTCATGGTCTTGTTGGGAGGATTTATCGAGTTGGATATGGTTTGGATTATCGCAGATATTGTCAATGCCTTGATGGCTCTGCCAAATTTGATTGCCCTCTTAGTTTTATCGCCAGTCGTTATTGCTGAGACTAAAAAGTATTTTGACAAATAATGAAATCACACAGCTCGTGTGATTTTTTGCTTTCATAAAAAATTTCTATCAGTGCAATTTAAAATATATATTATACACGGTATAGAATCTGTGATAGACTAGATTTCAACAACATGAAAAGAGGTTTTATGATGACAACATTTACTATCCATACAGTCGAATCAGCACCATCAGAAGTAAAAGAAGTTCTTGAAACAGTAGAAAAAGATAACAATGGCTATATTCCCAACCTAATCGGTCTCTTGGCTAATGCACCTACCGCCTTAGAAGCCTACAGAACTGTCGGAGCCATCAACCGTCGCAATAGCCTGACACCAGTTGAGCGTGAAGTGGTGCAAATCACGGCAGCTGTAACTAATGGTTGTGCTTTCTGCGTGGCAGGTCACACAGCTTTTTCCATCAAACAAATCCAGATGAATGATGACCTTCTGCAAGCCCTTCGCAATCGCACTCCAATTGAAACAGATCCTAAATTGGACACCCTAGCTAAGTTTACCTTGGCTGTAATCAATACCAAGGGACGTGTAGGAGATGAAGCCTTGGCTGAGTTTCTAGAAGCTGGATACACTCAACAAAATGCCTTGGATGTGGTTCTTGGTGTCAGCCTAGCAAGCCTCTGTAACTATGCCAACAACCTAGCCAATACCCCAATTAACCCAGAATTGCAACCTTATGCTTAATTCATATCTGAGTAAAATGAAGTCTGAAATAATTTGACTTCATTTTTTATCCCCTCATTTAAGCGCTTTTATGCTATACTGAAACTAACATGATTATTGGAGGTTAGAATGAAAAAACTCCCCTTGGTATTTTCTGGATGTTTGCTAGGTTTAGCAGGAGCTGGAAATCTTATTTTAGATACGTTGCCGGTTCTGTCCCATCTATTTAGTCTGACAGGTTTAATTTTGTGGATATTCTTTCTTATTCTTCATCTCTTTAATTGGAAAGAAACCAAGCAAGAATTGACCAAACCTCCTCTTTTGTCAGGAATGGCGACTTTTCCCATGGCTGGGATGATTTTATCGACTTATGTTTTTCGCGTCTTCCCTCATCTTCCTTTGGTAGCGCAAGGACTCTGGTGGTTTTCATTTCTCTTGGATGTAGCCCTGATTGCTGGTTTTACCATTAAATTTGCCTGTCCGGGGTGGAGGGTTCATGCTACTCCAAGCTGGACGGTTCTCTATGTGGGGATAGCAGTGGCTGCCTTGACCTATCCTCTTGTAGGTATCATCGAAATTGCCTATGCGACCTTGAGTTTTGGTTTTCTCCTAACCTTCTATCTCTATCCCCTTATTTATAGTGATTTAAAGAAACAACCACTCCCCGTAGCCTTGCTTGGTCAAGAAGGAATCTACTGTGCTCCTTTCTCTCTACTCTTGGCTTCCCTAGTTCGAGTTGGAGGAGAGAGCCTACCGACTTGGCTATTAGTTGTGATGATTTTGGCTTCCCAATCCTTCTTTTTCTTTGTTTTGACTCGCCTGCCCAACATTTTAAAACATGGCTTTCAACCAGCCTTTTCAGCCCTCACCTTCCCAACTATTATCACGGCTACCTCGCTCAAGATGGCTCAGGGAATCTTGAAACTTCCATTTTTGGATTATTTAGTACTGGCTGAAACCGCTATTTGCTTAATTATTTTAGTCTTTGTACTAGGTTCTTATCTGAATTGGTTACGAAAAAAGGTCTAGCTAGAAATAGCTAAACCTTATTTTTTATGGTTTGATAACCTCAGCTCCGCCCATGTATGGACGAAGTGCTTCTGGGATGGTCACAGAACCATCTTCATTTTGGTAGTTTTCAAGAATAGCAGCCACTGTACGTCCAACTGCAAGTCCAGAACCGTTCAAGGTATGGAGGAGTTTCACCTTGCCGTCTGCTTCATCACGGTAACGGATTTGGGCACGACGGGCTTGGAAATCTTCTGTGTTTGAACAACTTGAGATTTCACGGTAGGTATTTTGCGCTGGAATCCAAACTTCCAAGTCGTAAGTTTTAGCAGCTGAGAAGCCCATATCTCCTGTAGAGAGAGCAACGACACGGTATGGAAGGTTAAGTTTTTGAAGGATATTTTCAGCGTTGGCTGTCATTTTTTCCAATTCTTCATAAGATTCTTCTGGCTTGGCAAATTTAACCATTTCAACCTTGTGGAATTGGTGCAAACGAATCAAGCCACGAGTATCACGACCGGCAGAACCAGCCTCAGAACGGAATGATGGACTCATAGCAGTGAAGTAGATTGGCAGGTCTTTACCGTCCAGGATTTCATCACGGTAGTAGTTTGTCAGAGGAACTTCAGCTGTAGGAATAAGGACGTAATTGCTATCGCTGAGTTCAAAAGTATCTTCCTTGAATTTTGGATATTGACCAGTACCAAACATAGAGTCATGGTTAACCATGTAAGGCGTGATGACTTCCGTATAGCCTTCTTTTCCATGTTCATCCAACATAAAGTTGTAGATGGCACGTTCCAAACGAGCACCGAGACCTTTATAGAAGAGGAAACGAGCGCCTGTTACCTTACCACCGCGTTCCCAGTCAAGGATACCAAGATCTTCACCAAGATCCCAGTGAGCTTTTGGCTCGAAATCGAACTCGCGTGGAGTACCCCAACGGCGAACTTCCACATTGTCATCTTCGTCAGCCCCAACAGGAACGCTGTCAGCTGGGATGTTTGGAAGAGTAGTAGTAAATTCTGTCAATTTAGCATCGATTTCTGCCAATTCAGCATCCAAGGCTTTGACTTCAGCAGATAGAGTTTGCATGGCAGCAATCTTGTCATCTGCATTTTCCTTGTTGCGTTTGGCTTGGGCAATCTCAGCAGAAACTGTGTTACGTTCTGCTTTTAAAGTTTCAACCTTGACCAAGATGTCACGACGTTTAGCATCGATTTCTTTCATCTCGTTTAAGATAGCAGCATCTACACCACGTGTAGCTAATTTTTCTGCGACAGCATCAAAGTCTGTACGAATACGTTTGATATCTAACATAAGAACTCCTTTATGAAAAAAGCACACCTGACAAAGCGTTGGAGTGGCAGGGCCACGGTTCCATCCAACTTCACAGGTGTGCACTTGATTGTGTATGTAATTGTTACTAACGGTAGAATTTCACCTATCCCTCCTATCTGCTCGCAGCACCCGCAGACTTTCTGAAAGAAGAAGATAACCTACTTATCCGTTGCTATGATTATACTAAAGTTTCTACTTTTTTGCAAATAGATTTTTAAATTTTTGCCCAATGGTCTGAATTAGGGTTGGAAGCTTGACGACCTTGTCATTGCCCAATTTTTCACGCGCAATTTTGAGAATGGCACCTGAGTCTTTTGAAGCAAAGAGGAATTTTCCTCTGTCTGTAAAGACTTCGAAGTGGCGACTGATTTTTCGCCCAGTGACATTGGCTCCAATCTGGTTGATATGGCTCCAAGGAATCTGGATAAATTGTTCGACATTGACATCTGGGTAAAATTCCAGAGCCTGATCTCCGACTAGGAATTTCCCAACTTTCCCAGCTATAGAGAGGTAGGAAGTGCCTGTCGTATTGAGGAGCACTGTTTTGTTAAGCGATTGGGCCATGATTAGTCTTCCTTACTTTCACCGAAAAAGGCATTGTAGAGGGCTTTGATTGCTGCTTTCTCTTGGTCTTTATTGACAACAAACATGATAGAAACTTCACTAGAACCTTGAGACATCATCTGGATGTTGATCTTGTTTTCAGATAGCGCGCGCGTTGCAGTAGCAGTTACTCCAATATGACTCTTCATCTTTTCACCAACAATCATAATGATAGAAAGGTCGTGTTCGATTTCTGCATGGTCTACCTCAGCCTTTTGCACCAACTGACGAAGGATTTCTTCTTCCTTGATAGGAGTTAGTTCGCGAGAACGGAGAATGATTGAAAGATCGTCGATACCTGTTGGCATATGTTCCCAACCAATGTTGAGGTCTTCAAGGATTTGCAGAACCTTGCGTCCAAATCCAATCTCACGGTTCATGAGGTATTTGGACATGTTGATGCTGACAAAGCCAGAGTCACCAGCAATTCCCACAACTGGAAATTCATCACTACTGTGTTTTAGAACGATACGAGTACCTGGATGGTCAGGATTGTTGGTGTTCTTGATAACTAGAGGAATTTTTCCACGGTAGGCAGGTAGAAGAGCTTCATCATGAAGGACTGAGAATCCTGCATAGGCCAACTCACGCATTTCACGATAGGTTAATTCAGGGATAGAATGTGGTTGATGGATTATACCAGGGTGGGCAGCAAAGATACCATCAACGTCCGTAAAGTTTTCATAGAGGTCGGCTTTTACACCAGCAGCAATGATAGAACCAGTGATATCAGAGCCTCCACGTGAGAAGGTACAAATTTGATTTTCCTTGGTAACCCCAAAGAAACCAGGAATGACCAGAACTTCATTTGCATTGGTCAATTCTTCAATCTTGTCATAACTTGATGGAATGATGCGAGCGTTACCAGGTTCACTTGTGACCATAATACCAGCTTCTCTAGGGTGCACATAGCGTGCATCAATACCATTTTGATTAAAGTAGGCAGCAATCAATTTAGCATTGTTATTTTCACCCGCTGCGAGGAAAGTATCGTAGAGAAATTCATTTTCATCAATAGGAAGAGTGGCCAAGGCGCGAATGCTTTTTGAAATTTTTTCTAGAACAGCTGGCTTCAGTCCCAATTCGCTTACCATAGCAGCATAGCGGTCGATAATCCAATTTTGACTCTTGCTAATATCGTTACCAGCGACATAATCACGGTAGTATTTAATCAAGGCATCCGTAACCTTAGTGTCTTCAGCGTTTCGTTTACCAGGTGCAGAAACGACTACAAAACGACGCTCTGGATCGCTTTTGACGATGTTTAAAACTTTTTCTAATTGACCAGCAGAGGCAAGAGAGCTACCTCCAAATTTAACAACCTTCATAAGAACTCCTAAAGTAAGTATTTTATACGATTATAGCAGAAAGAAAGTCTTTTTTCAATGAAGAAAATAAGATGCGTTCTAGTATAAAGCGAGCCTTTCTAATCGGCTGAGACACTTTTAGTCGATTTTTTTATTGCTTTCTGCTCCTAAAAAAGATATACTTTGATAATAAAATAATTTAAATCGCTTATAAAACAAAAAGGAGTCCTGATGGAACACATTATTTATCAGCTTGAAGAGGATTTAGCAATCATTACGTTAAACCGTCCTGAGGTCGCTAACGGTTTCCACATTCCCATGTGTGAGGAGATTTTAGAAGCTCTGATTTTGGCAGAAGAGGATCCGGCTGTGCATTTTGTCTTAATCAACGCGAATGGCAAAGTCTTCTCTGTTGGGGGAGATTTGGTTGAGATGAAGCGAGCAGTCGATGAGGATGATATTCCATCATTGACGAAAATCGCAGAATTGGTCAATACTATTTCTTATAAAATCAAGCAAATTGCTAAACCTGTCTTGATGGAGGTTGATGGGGCTGTTGCAGGTGCCGCAGCAAATATGGCTGTTGCTGCAGATTTCTGTCTGGCAACGGATAAGGCTAAATTTATCCAAGCCTTTGTTGGAGTTGGCTTGGCTCCGGATGCAGGAGGAATTCATCTCTTGAGTCGAAGTATTGGTGTGACGCGTGCTGCTCAATTAGCTATGACAGGAGAGGCATTGACAGCAGAAAAAGCTCTAGAGTGGGGCCTGGTTTACCGTGTCTGTGAAGCTGATAAACTTGAAAAGACTAGAGAACAGCTTCTTAAAAAATTAAGACGTGGTTCAAGCAATTCCTATGCTGCCATTAAGAAGTTGGTGTGGGAGAGCCAATTCAAAGATTGGCAAGATTATGCTACTTTAGAACTGAACCTACAGGAATCCTTAGCTCAAACAGAGGATTTCAAAGAAGGAGTTCGGGCTCATTCGGAAAGAAGACGACCTAAATTTACAGGAAAATAAAAAAATACTTGCACCATTCTTTGAACTTTGATATAATTCTTTTGTCAAATGTTTTGATTCTAAAAGTTTTTTTGAAAAGGAGGGAAGGAAAGATTGGACTACCAACGAATTAATGAATATTTAACGTCTATATTTAACAATGTCCTCGTTATTGAGGAAGTTAGCTTGAGAGGTAGTCGTTTCAAGGATATCTCCATCAAAGAAATGCATACGATTGATGTGATTGGAAAAGTTCCAGATGTGACACCAAGTCAAGTGTCAAAAGAGTTGATGGTGACTCTTGGGACAGTTACGACTAGTTTGAATAATCTCGAACGTAAGGGTTACATTGAACGCATTCGTTCAGAACATGATCGACGTGTGGTACATCTGCATTTGACAAAGAAAGGTCGCTTGGTTCATAGGCTACATAAACGCTTCCACAAGGCCATGGTTGAAAAAATCATTGATGGTATGAGTAAGCAAGAAATTGAGGTTATGAGCAAAGGTTTGACCAATCTTTATCAATTTTTGGAGGATTTGAGATAATGGCTTTTGCAAAAATAAGCCAGGTTGCTCATTATGTGCCAGAGCAAGTGGTTACAAATCATGATTTGGCTCAGATTATGGATACCAATGATGAGTGGATTTCAAGTCGGACGGGAATACGACAAAGGCATATTTCAAGAACAGAATCTACTAGTGATTTGGCTACAGAAGTTGCCAAGAAACTGATGGCAAAAGCTGGAATCACAGGAGGGGAGTTGGATTTTATCATCCTAGCTACCATTACTCCAGATTCGATGATGCCCTCTACAGCTGCTCGTGTTCAAGCTAATATTGGTGCTAATAAGGCCTTTGCTTTTGACCTAACAGCGGCTTGCAGTGGATTTGTATTTGCTCTTTCAACTGCTGAAAAGTTTATCGCTTCTGGTCGCTTTCAAAAAGGCTTGGTGATTGGTAGTGAAACCCTCTCTAAAGCAGTCGATTGGTCAGACCGATCAACAGCTGTTTTGTTTGGAGATGGTGCTGGTGGTGTCTTGTTAGAAGCTAGCGAGCAAGAGCATTTCTTGGCAGAGAGTCTCAATAGCGATGGAAGTCGCAGCGAGTGTCTGACCTATGGACATTCAGGGTTACATTCTCCATTTTCAGATCAAGAAAGTGCAGATTCATTTTTGAAGATGGATGGGCGCGCAGTCTTTGATTTTGCTATTCGGGACGTAGCCAAGTCTATCAAGCAGACTATTGATGAATCTCCTATAGAGGCGACAAACTTGGATTATCTGCTACTTCATCAGGCTAATGACCGTATTTTGGATAAGATGGCTAGAAAAATCGGTGTTAACCGAGATAAACTTCCAGCCAATATGATGGAATATGGCAATACCAGTGCAGCCAGTATCCCGATTTTACTTTCAGAGTGTGTAGAACAAGGTCTTATCCGTTTAGATGGTAGCCAGACTGTTCTACTATCAGGCTTCGGTGGAGGCTTGACATGGGGCACGCTCATTCTTACAATTTAGGTAATCATGTGGTGAACACATTGTTATAAAAACTATTTATTTTAAAGGAGTCCTATCATGGCAGTATTTGAAAAAGTACAAGAAATTATCGTTGAAGAACTTGGAAAAGACGCATCAGAAGTAACACTTGAATCAACTTTTGATGATTTGGACGCAGATTCATTGGACTTGTTCCAAGTAATCTCAGAAATTGAAGATGCTTTTGATATCCAAATCGAAGCAGAAGATGACTTGAAAACAGTTGGTGACTTGGTTGCCTACGTTGAAGAGCAAACAAAATAAACAGAATATAGATAGAAGGAGTAGGGAAACCCGCTCCCTCTTGTTTAGGCAATAGTTTGATTGTCAAATTATGACGATATCGAACTATTACGTAAGCAAGAAAGGATGGAGGCACTATGAAAACACGTATTACAGAATTATTGAATATTGAATATCCTATTTTCCAAGGAGGAATGGCCTGGGTCGCTGATGGTGATTTGGCAGGGGCTGTTTCCAAGGCTGGAGGACTAGGGATTATCGGTGGGGGGAATGCACCTAAAGAAGTTGTCAAGGCAAATATTGATAAAATCAAATCATTGACTGATAAACCCTTTGGTGTCAACATCATGCTCTTGTCTCCCTTTGTGGAAGATATTGTAGACCTCGTTATCGAGGAAGGTGTTAAGGTAGTGACAACAGGCGCAGGAAATCCTGGTAAATACATGGAACGTTTCCATGAAGCAGGTATTACAGTTATTCCAGTTGTACCAAGTGTTGCCCTAGCAAAACGCATGGAAAAAATCGGTGCGGACGCTGTTATTGCAGAAGGGATGGAAGCTGGGGGACATATTGGGAAATTAACAACTATGACCCTGGTACGCCAGGTAGCTGCTGCTGTGTCTATTCCTGTTATTGCTGCAGGTGGAATTGCAGATGGTGAAGGTGCTGCTGCTGGCTTTATGCTAGGGGCAGAGGCGGTTCAGGTTGGAACTCGTTTTGTCGTTGCAAAAGAGTCTAATGCCCATCCAAATTATAAGGCAAAAATTTTAAAAGCTAGAGATATTGATACTACGATTTCAGCTCAACACTTTGGACATGCTGTTCGTGCGATTAAAAATCAGTTGACTCGTGATTTTGAACAAGCTGAAAAAGATGCCTTTAAACAAGAAAATCCAGATTTGGAAATTTTTGAACAAATGGGAGCAGGTGCTCTAGCCAAAGCGGTTGTCCACGGAGATGTGGATGGAGGCTCTGTCATGGCAGGTCAAATTGCAGGCCTTGTTTCCAAAGAAGAAACCGTTGAAGAAATCCTAAAAGATTTGTATTACGGAGCAGCTAAGAAAATTCAAGAAGAAGCCTCTCGTTGGGCAGGAGTTGTAAGAAATGACTAAAACAGCCTTTTTATTTGCTGGTCAAGGTGCCCAGTATCTAGGTATGGGTCGTGATCTATATGATCACTATCCTATTGTCAAAGAAACAATTGATCAAGCGAGTCAGGTACTCGGTTATGATTTGCGTCATCTCATTGATACGGCAGAAGAAAAACTCAATCAGACCCGCTATACGCAACCAGCTATTTTAGCAACTTCAGTTGCTATCTACCGTTTATTGCAAGAAAAGGGCTATCAGCCTGACATGGTTGCTGGTTTGTCCCTTGGAGAATACTCTGCCTTGGTGGCCAGCGGTGCCTTGGATTTTGAAGAAGCGGTAGCCTTGGTAGCTAAGCGTGGAGCCTATATGGAAGAAGCGGCCCCTGCTGGTTCTGGCAAGATGGTAGCAGTTCTCAATACGCCAGTAGAGGTTATTGAAGAAGTCTGTCGAAAAGCTTCTGAACTTGGAGTAGTTACCCCAGCCAACTATAATACACCTGCACAAATCGTGATTGGTGGAGAAGTGGTAGCAGTTGATCGAGCTGTCGAACTCTTGCAGGAGGCAGGAGCTAAACGCTTGATTCCTCTCAAGGTTTCAGGGCCCTTTCATACCGCTCTCCTTGAGCCTGCCAGCCAGAGACTAGCTGAAACTCTAGCTCAGGTAAGTTTTTCAGATTTCACTTGTCCCCTAGTCGGCAATACAGAAGCTGCAGTTATGCAAAAAGAAGACATTGCTCAACTCTTGACGCGTCAGGTCAAGGAACCAGTTCGTTTCTATGAAAGTATTGCAGTTATGCAAGAAGCAGGCGTAACTAACTTTATCGAGATTGGCCCGGGGAAAGTCTTGTCAGGTTTTGTCAAAAAAATTGATAAGACCGCTAAACTAGCCAATGTTGAAGATCAGGCTAGTTTGGAAACTTTGCTAGAAAACAAGTAATCCCTTCTCCCATAAATACAAGAGGAAACAGGAGAAAAGAATGCAACTAAAAAATAAAAATATCTTTATTACAGGTTCGAGTCGTGGAATTGGTCTTGCCATTGCCCATAAGTTTGCTCAAGCAGGAGCCAATATTGTCTTAAACAGTCGTGGTGCAATTTCAGAAGAATTGCTCGCTGAGTTTTCAAACTATGGTGTCAAGGTGGTTCCCATTTCAGGAGATGTATCAGATTTTGCAGACGCTAAACGTATGGTTGATCAAGCTATTGCAGAGCTGGGTTCAGTAGATGTTTTGGTCAATAATGCAGGGATTACCCAAGATACCCTTATGCTCAAGATGACAGAAGCGGATTTTGAAAAAGTGCTCAAGGTTAACTTGACTGGTGCCTTTAACATGACACAATCAGTCTTGAAACCGATGATGAAAGCCAGAGAAGGTGCTATCATTAATATGTCTAGTGTTGTTGGTTTGATGGGAAATATCGGTCAAGCTAACTATGCAGCTTCTAAGGCTGGTTTGATTGGTTTTACTAAGTCTGTGGCTCGTGAAGTGGCCAATCGCAATATCAGAGTTAATGCTATTGCACCTGGAATGATTGAGTCCGATATGACAGCTGTTCTATCAGACAAGGTAAAAGATGCTATGCTGGCACAAATTCCTATGAAAGAATTTGGTCAGGCAGAGCAGGTTGCAGATTTGACAGTATTTTTAGCAGGCCAAGATTATCTAACTGGTCAAGTGGTTGCCATTGATGGTGGCTTAAGTATGTAGCAGAAGCTAGAGGTAAAAAAGATGAAACTAAATCGCGTAGTAGTAACAGGTTATGGAGTAACATCTCCAATCGGAAATACACCAGAAGAATTTTGGAATAGTTTGACAACTGGAAAAATCGGAATTGGTCAAATTACGAAATTTGATCATAGTGACTTTGATGTGCATAATGCAGCAGAAATCCAAGATTTTCCTTTTGATAAATACTTTGTTAAGAAAGATACCAATCGTTTTGATAATTATTCTTTATATGCCTTGTATGCAGCCCAAGAAGCTGTTAATCACGCTAATCTCGATGTAGAGACTCTTGACAAGGATCGTTTTGGTGTTATTGTGGCTTCTGGTATTGGTGGAATCAAGGAAATTGAAGATCAAGTGCTTCGCCTAAATGACAAAGGACCAAAACGTGTGAAACCATTGACCCTTCCAAAAGCCTTGCCAAATATGGCTTCAGGAAATGTGGCTATGCGTTTTGGAGCAAACGGTGTTTGTAAATCCATCAATACTGCCTGTGCTTCATCAAATGACGCGATTGGGGATGCCTTCCGCTCCATTAAGTTTGGTTTCCAAGACGTTATGTTGGTAGGTGGTTCAGAAGCTTCTATCACACCTTTTGCTATTGCTGGTTTCCAAGCCCTAACTGCTCTCTCAACTACAGAGGATCCAACTCGTGCTTCCATTCCATTTGATAAGGACCGTAACGGTTTTGTTATGGGAGAAGGTTCAGGAATGTTGGTTCTTGAAAGCCTTGAACACGCTGAAAAACGTGGGGCTACTATCTTGGCTGAAGTGGTTGGTTACGGAAATACTTGTGATGCCTACCACATGACTTCACCACATCCAGAAGGTCAGGGAGCTATCAAGGCCATCAAACTAGCCTTGGAAGAAGCTGAGATTTCTCCAGAGCAAGTAGCCTATGTCAATGCTCACGGAACGTCAACTCCTGCTAATGAAAAAGGAGAAAGTGGTGCGATCGTGGCTGTTCTTGGTAAGGAAGTACCTGTATCATCAACTAAGTCTTTCACAGGACATTTGCTGGGCGCTGCAGGTGCAGTAGAAGCTATCGTTACCATCGAAGCTATGCGTCATAACTTTGTACCAATGACAGCTGGGACAAGTGAAGTATCAGATTATATCGAAGCCAATGTCGTTTATGGACAAGGCTTGGAGCAAGAAATTCCATACGCTATTTCAAATACCTTTGGTTTTGGTGGGCACAATGCAGTTCTTGCTTTCAAACGTTGGGAGAATAAATAACTATGAATTTAAACGATATTAAAGACTTGATGGCCCAATTTGACCAGTCAAGTTTGAGAGAATTTTCTTATAAAAATGGGACGGATGAGTTGCAGTTTAGCAAGAATGAAGCGAGACTGGTGTCTGAAGTTGCACCTCAAGTCGCTCCAGCACCCGTTCTAGCAACACCAAGTCCAGTAGCCTCTACATCTGCTCTAGCAGAAACTGTAACAGAAGAGGTTCCAGCTCCAGCAGAAGTAAGTGTGGTTGCTGAGGGAGATGTTGTAGAGAGCCCACTTGTTGGAGTGGCTTACTTGGCTGCTGGCCCAGATAAACCTGCCTTCGTTACAGTTGGTGATAGTGTTAAAAAAGGTCAAACACTGGTCATTATCGAAGCCATGAAAGTCATGAATGAAATCCCAGCTCCTAAGGATGGTGTGGTAACAGAAATTCTCGTTTCTAACGAAGAAATGGTTGAATTTGGTAAAGGATTGGTACGAATCAAATGATTGATATTCAAGGAATCAAAGAAGCCCTTCCCCACCGTTATCCTATGCTCCTAGTGGACCGTGTCTTGGAAGTGAGTGAGGATACCATTGTTGCCATCAAAAATGTGACCATCAACGAACCCTTCTTTAACGGTCATTTCCCTCAATATCCAGTTATGCCAGGTGTTCTAATCATGGAAGCCTTGGCGCAAACAGCTGGTGTCTTGGAGTTGTCAAAACCTGAAAATAAAGGAAAACTAGTCTTTTACGCTGGTATGGATAAGGTTAAATTCAAGAAGCAAGTTGTACCAGGCGACCAATTGGTTATGACAGCGACTTTTGTAAAACGTCGTGGCACCATAGCTGTGGTTGAAGCAAAGGCTGAAGTGGATGGCAAGCTTGCGGCCAGTGGTACTCTTACCTTTGCAATAGGGAACTAAGGAGGTTCTCCATGTTTCGAAAAATTTTAATTGCCAATCGTGGTGAAATTGCGGTTCGTATTATCCGTGCGGCGCGTGAATTGGGGATTGCAACGGTGGCGGTTTATTCAACTGCTGATAAGGAAGCCCTTCATACGCTTTTGGCAGATGAAGCAGTTTGTATCGGCCCTGGCAAGGCAACAGAGTCTTATCTCAATATCAATGCGGTTCTATCAGCTGCAGTCTTGACTGAGGCAGAAGCCATTCACCCAGGTTTTGGATTTCTTAGTGAAAATTCCAAATTTGCAACTTTGTGTGAAGAGGTGGGGATTAAGTTTATCGGTCCATCTGGTCATGTTATGGATATGATGGGGGATAAGATCAATGCGCGTGCTCAGATGATCAAAGCAGGCGTGCCTGTTATACCAGGTTCGGATGGAGAAGTGCATAACTCTGAGGAAGCTTTGATTGTTGCTGAAAAAATTGGCTACCCTGTTATGCTCAAGGCTTCAGCAGGTGGAGGTGGTAAAGGGATTCGTAAGGTTGAAAAACCAGAAGATCTCGTTTCCGCCTTTGATACTGCTTCAAGTGAAGCCAAGGCCAATTATGACAATGGTGCCATGTACATAGAACGGGTTATCTATCCAGCTCGTCACATCGAGGTTCAAATCCTAGGAGATGAGCATGGACATGTGATTCACTTGGGGGAACGGGATTGTTCTCTTCAACGGAATAACCAAAAGGTTTTGGAAGAAAGTCCTTCGATTGCAATCGGAAAAACGTTGCGTAATGAAATCGGTGCTGCTGCTGTTCGAGCAGCAGAGTCTGTTGGCTATGAGAATGCAGGGACCATTGAGTTTCTCCTTGATGAAGCAAGTGGCAATTTCTACTTCATGGAGATGAATACTCGTGTACAGGTGGAACATCCAGTAACAGAATTTGTTTCAGGCGTTGATATCGTTAAGGAACAGATTCGCATTGCGGCAGGTCAGCCCCTGTCTGTTAAGCAAGAAGATATTGTCCTACGCGGTCATGCTATCGAGTGTCGTATTAATGCAGAAAATCCAGCCTTAAACTTTGCTCCAAGTCCAGGTAAGATTACCAATCTCTATCTGCCAAGTGGAGGAGTTGGCTTGCGCGTGGATTCAGCAGTTTATCCAGGCTATACCATTCCACCTTATTATGATAGTATGATTGCCAAAATCATCGTTCACGGTGAAAATCGTTTTGATGCACTTATGAAAATGCAACGTGCCCTCTATGAATTAGAGATTGAAGGGGTGCAGACCAATGCAGATTTCCAGCTTGACCTCATTTCAGATCGCAATGTCATTGCTGGAGATTACGATACTTCCTTCTTGATGGAAACCTTCTTACCCAAATATCAAGAAAAAGAATAAAATGACTTCAAGAGTTTAAACCGAAAAGGGGAATCAATGGCTCTATTTAGTAAAAAAGATAAGTATATTCGAATTAATCCCAATCGTTCGGTTAGGGAAAAACCTCAAGCCAAGCCAGAGGTTCCAGATGAATTATTCTCCCAGTGTCCAGGCTGTAAGCATACCATTTATCAGAAGGATCTGGGAAGTGAGCGTATCTGTCCGCATTGTAGCTATACCTTTCGTATTTCTGCCCAAGAACGCTTGGCTTTGATGATTGATATGGGAACCTTCAAGGAATTGTTTACAGGGATTGAAAGCAAGGATCCCTTGCATTTCCCTGGTTATCAAAAGAAACTAGCAGCTATGCGTGAAAAAACTGGTCTGGATGAAGCTGTTGTGACAGGAACTGCTCTTATTAAAGGTCAGACTGTGGCTCTTGGGATTATGGATTCCAACTTTATCATGGCTTCTATGGGTACGGTTGTAGGGGAGAAAATCACTCGTTTGTTTGAGTATGCGACTGTTGAACAGTTGCCAGTTGTTCTCTTCACAGCATCTGGTGGAGCCCGTATGCAGGAAGGAATCATGAGTCTCATGCAGATGGCCAAGATCTCTGCAGCGGTTAAACGCCATTCAAATGCAGGTCTCTTTTACCTGACTATTTTGACAGATCCAACGACAGGTGGTGTGACAGCTTCTTTCGCTATGGAAGGTGATATCATTCTGGCTGAACCACAGAGCTTGGTCGGTTTTGCTGGGCGTCGTGTGATTGAAAATACGGTTCGTGAAAGCTTGCCTGAGGATTTCCAAAAGGCAGAATTCCTACTGGAACATGGCTTTGTAGATGCTATTGTCAAAAGAAGAGACTTGCCAGACACCATTGCTAGCCTAGTCAGATTGCACGGAGGGAGTCCTAGATGAATATTGCAAAAATAGTCAGAGAAGCGCGTGAGCAGAGTCGCTTGACAACCTTGGACTTTGCGACAGGCATTTTTGATGACTTTATCCAATTACACGGTGACCGTTCTTTTCGTGACGATGGTGCAGTTGTTGGTGGTATTGGCTGGCTTGGAGATCAAGCCGTAACAGTGGTTGGTATCCAAAAAGGCAAGAGTTTGCAAGATAACCTCAAACGAAATTTTGGCCAACCACATCCAGAAGGCTATCGTAAGGCCCTACGGTTGATGAAACAGGCAGAAAAGTTTGGCCGTCCAGTTGTGACCTTTATCAATACAGCAGGTGCCTATCCTGGTGTCGGCGCGGAAGAACGTGGTCAAGGTGAAGCTATCGCTCGCAATCTCATGGAAATGAGTGACCTGAAAGTTCCGATTATCGCCATCATTATCGGTGAAGGTGGTTCAGGCGGTGCACTGGCTCTGGCCGTTGCAGACCGTGTCTGGATGCTGGAAAATTCTATCTATGCCATTCTCAGTCCAGAAGGCTTTGCTTCCATTCTATGGAAGGACGGTACTCGTGCCATGGAAGCAGCAGAACTGATGAAAATCACTTCACATGAGCTGTTAGAGATGGCCGTGGTGGATAAGGTGATTTCTGAAGCAGGATTTTCGAGCAAAGAACTGATTAAGACTGTGAAAAAAGAACTCCAAACGGAGCTAGCCATACTTTCACAAAAACCGTTAGAAGAGTTGTTGGAAGAGCGCTATCAACGGTTTAGAAAATACTAATACTCTTCGAAAATCTCTTCAAACCACGTCAGCTTCGCCTTGTCGTATATATGTTACTGACTTCGTCAGTTCTATCCACAACCTCAAAACCGTGTTTTGAGCAGCCTACGGCTAGCTTCCTAGTTTGCTCTTTGATTTTCATTGAGTATAATTCTTTAGAATACGCAAAAACTAGAACTGACTGCCAGTTCTAGTTTTTATGTGGCTCTTACTTTGTGCAAAGGGGAAAGTCAAAAGGTGCTTGGAAGACCAAACGCCTTTTTGATTATTCATTTTCTTCAGTTACAAATTGGCTAAGCAGTCCGTTGATGAAGCGGGCTGATTTTTGATCTGAAAAATTCTTAGCGAGTTCAATGGCTTCATTGACTGCTACCAGCTGAGGTGTATCAAATGATGTGATTTCAAAGATACCCAAGCGTAGTAAGTTTTTTTCGACCAAGGTCAAGCGTTCAACTGTCCAGCCTGACTTGAGGTGCTGGTTGATTTGTTTATCCAACTCGTCTTTTTGAGCTTGAACGCCAGAAACCAAGTTCAGAAGAAAGGTAGGGATTTGCACATCTGCATCTTCACGGTCATGCGTGTAGGCAAAGTGACAAGCTGTTTCCATATCTGTGCCGAATTCAAGGCTCATGAGAGCTTGAAAAGCGCATTTACGAAGTTCACGTCTAGATTCTAATAATGGACTAGTCATTGAGGAAGTCCTCGTTAAATAGATCTTTCAACTCAGGTTTTGGTGTTTTGTCTGGAACGATTCCTGCAACATGGATGTTAACAGCAGCAAGTTCCACATCAGCCATATCACGGACAGCATCTTTGACTGCTTTTTGAATAGCAAGAGCCACTTTTGGTACCTTCACACCGTACTCAAGATAGAGATAGATGTCAGCAGTTAGTTCTTCGTTGCTTTCTTTTAAGTAGACGCCACGACCAAGAGAGAGTTTTGATAGGGTATCAGATACGGATTTATTTGAAAATGAGTGGACACCATCAACTTTAGCAGTTGCGATGGCAATGATTTTTTCAAGTACACGTGGAGCGATAACGATTTCGCCAAATTGTTCTTCAATTCCCATAGAATGACCTCTTTCTAGAGATTAGGCACGAGAAACGTAAGTTCCTTCTGCAGTGTTGATGATCAATTTTTGTCCAGCTTCGATAAAGTCTGGAACGTTGACAACAAGTCCAGTTTCCATAGTTGCTGGTTTACCAGAACCTGTAACAGTAGCGCCTTTGATAGATGGTTGTGTTTCAGCAACTGTCAACTCAACAGTAGTTGGTACAGTTACACCGATTACTTCAGTTCCGTAGAATTGGATTTTCACATCAGAGTTTTCAAGGATGTAAAGCAATTCATTTTCAACGTTTACGACTGGGATTTCGTATTGGTCGTAAGTTTCAGTGTTCATGAAGTAGGCAGTTTCATCCATTTTGTACAAGTATTGAGCTGGAACAGTTTCGATAATAGCTTGTTCGAATTTTTCTTCTGGACGGTAGCTTGTGTCAAATGTAGAACCAGTACGGACATCACGCAATTTCATACGCATGATCGTGTTCCCTTTACCAGGTTTGTGGTGGCTAGCTTCCAAAACGCGGATCAATTTTCCGTCTGCAGTTTCAAATGTCATACCAGCTTTCAATTTGCTTGCTTCAATCATGTTTTTACCTCTTTAATAAATATTATTACTCTTCATTTTACCATAAAATCTTCTGAAAATAAAGCCAAAATAGTTATTGGGATATAGTGGGGGAGAAAAAGAATATTGCCTAGTCAGGTGGAGTGGTTAATGTTAAAGAGTATCCACTATATTTCTTCTCATACTCAATAGAAATCAAAGAGCAAACTAGGAAGCAAGCTGCAAACTGTATTTGAGTACGGTAATGTGACGCTGACGTGGTTTGAAGAGATTTTCGAAGAGTATTATATTTCAAAAGGTCGAAGTAAGTTTACTCCGACCTGTTAATATTATCTTAAAAAGATTGATTTTTTATTCTGGTTCTACCAAAATTTTAATTTGTGACTTATCTTGAGTTAATTCGATAAAGCCTTCTTCAACGATATTTTCCAATTTAATTTTCTTAGTAACTAATTTTTCAGCAGAGAAGTAGCCTTGTTCCATCAATTCTAATACTTTAGGGAAGATATGACGATAAGCAATGATTCCTTTTAGTGTCTTTTCTTGGATTGCAAATTCATTCGGATTAATACTAGCTTCTCGTTCCCAGATAGAGACCACCATGCACTCACCTGCTTTATGTACGGCAGCTAAGGCTTGTCCTAAAACTACTGGCACACCAGTTACTTCATAAGAAACATCTACACCACCGTTTGTTAAACGATGAATAGCTTCAACAGCTGTTTCACCTTCTTCCGGACGGACAACGATAGCTCCTAACTCTTCAGCTTTTGCTTGACGTTCAGGTGATAGTTCAACAGCATAAATCTTAGAAGCACCCGCTGCACGAAGGGCTTCTACAATTAAGAGACCAATCGGACCTAAGCCAAAGACAGCAGCAGTATCACCAGCTTTTAGTGCTGATTGACGAACTGCATAAACTGCAACAGCAGCTGGCTCAGTGAGAGCAGCTTGCTCATAGCTTAAGCTATCTGGAATGACATGTACTAAGTCGCCGTCTAAAACACAATATTTGGCAAATCCACCGTCTGCAGCTAAACCGACAAAATTAAGGTTTGGATCCAAATTATAATTACCAACTAAGTTATTCTTAGCTAGAATTGGTTCTACAGCAACACGATCACCAACTTTAACACGAGTAACATCGCTTCCGACTTCTACAATTTCGCCAGAAAATTCATGTCCCAGTGTTACTGGTGCTTTTTGACCAGAATAGACATGTTCTTCTGTTGGGATGAAGATAGGGCCATCTAAAAATTCGTGGAGGTCAGTACCACAAATTCCTGTGAATTTAACAGCAACTTTTACTTGGTGCGGAAGTACCTCAGGGATTTCTACTTCTTGAATACGAACATCTTTTGCTGCATGCCAGCGAGCTGCTTTCATTGTAGCCATATAAATAACTCCTTATTGTTGCGATTTTTAGTTTTCCTTTTAGGAAACTTTACATGTAATATTGTAAACGCTTTCCTTTTATTTGTCAAGAAAAAACCAACCTCAAGGTTGGTTTCTTTTACATATTAATCTTCTTTCAACTTCGCCAATTCTTGTGCAAGTAGTTTAAGGGCAACTTGTGGGTTGGCTTGTCCTTTGGTTGCTTTCATAAGGAAGCCTGTAAAGGCCTTATCTGCGTTACGTTTGCCTGACTTGAAGTCGGCAACGGCTGCTTCGTTATCGGCAAAGACTTGGTGGATAATTGGAATCAAGACAGCTGGATCTGAGATTTGAACCATACCTGCTTTTTCCACGTATTCACGCGCGCCACCGCCATTTTTAGCTAGGTGGACAAAGACTTTCTTGGCAATCTTAGATGAAATAGTACCGTCTTCGATGATGGCAATCATTTCAACCAAGTTTTCTGGTGTCAATTCGATTTGTTCCAGTGTCTTACCTTCGGCATTTAAGAACTGAGCAACCTCACCTTGGAGCCAGTTAGAAACTTGTTTGGCATCACCACCGAGGGCAACAGCTTTTTCAAAGAAGTCAGAAGTGACTTTATTAGCAGTCAACTGGCTAGCATCGTAGTCTGACAAGCCAAGGTCAGATACATAACGTGCACGGCGTTCTTTTGGAAACTCTGGCAACTCTGTACGCATTTCCTCAATCCACTCGTCTGAGATTTCAAAGAGAGGTAGGTCTGGTTCTGGGAAGTAGCGGTAGTCTGCAGCACCTTCCTTGACACGCATGAGGATGGTTGCTTTGTTGGCTTCATCGTAACGGCGTGTCTCTTGGCGGATTTGACCACCTGAGCGAAGGATTTCAGCTTGACGTTGGACTTCATATTCAAGCCCCTTGCGGACATTTGAGAAGGAATTCAAGTTCTTCAACTCAGTCTTGGTACCGAATTTTTCTTGACCATAAGGACGAAGGGAAATGTTGGCATCCACACGCATAGAACCCTCTTCCATCTTGACGTCAGAAATGCCAGCGTACTGGATAACTTCCTTGAGGGCTGTTAGGTAAGCGTAGGCTTCTTCTGGCGAACGCATGTCAGCTTCAGATACAATCTCAATCAAGGGCACCCCTTGGCGGTTGAGGTCAACATAAGAGTAGCCATCTGTACCGTGGGTGTTTTTACCAGCGTCTTCTTCTAGGTGAGCACG
The DNA here is from genome assembly GCF_024295905.1 of Streptococcus sp. CF7_Ac1-12. GTDB lineage: Bacteria > Bacillota > Bacilli > Lactobacillales > Streptococcaceae > Streptococcus > Streptococcus mitis_AP. The sequence continues at coordinate 38,714 of NZ_JANCPG010000005.1, forward strand.
TTCGATACCGATTTTCTTAGTCGTACCGTCCTCTAGCTCGACTTCAATCCAGCCGTTATAACCGATTGGCTCATCAAACTGAGAAATTTGGTAGGCTTTGGGATTATCAGGGTAGAAGTAGTTTTTGCGGTCAAAGTGCATCTTTTTGTGGATGTCCATGTTGAGGGCAAGAGCAGCCTTGATACCAGCATCAACAACACCTTTATTGAGAACTGGCAGAACTCCTGGGAAAGACCAGTCAATCACGTTAGTGTTGGCGTTTTGGTCATTTCCAAAGTGGGTAGAAGTAGGTGAGAAGATTTTTGAATTGGTGTTGAGCTCTACGTGGACTTCAAGTCCAATGACTGTTTCAAAGTTCATTAGTTGTCACCTCCAAAAATCACGGGTTGTTGTTTGTGGTAGTCTGTTGTTGCTTCAAAAGCAGCAGCAACTTGGTAAATGGTTTCCTCAGAATACTTAGGACCAATCAATTGCAGACCAACAGGTAGACCTTGAGAGAAACCAGCAGGAATCGAAATTCCTGGGAGACCAGCTAAGTTGACAGGAATGGTCAAGAGGTCAGCCAAGTACATGGCAACTGGGTCGTGGTTGAGTGAGTCCAAGTCATAGGCAACACTAGGAGCAGTTGGTCCCAAAATCAAGTCATAATCCACAAAGACTTTTTCGAAATCTTGAATGATGAGGGTACGGACTTGACCAGCTTTCTTGTAGTAAGCATCGTAGTAACCTGATGAAAGGCTGAAAGTACCTAGCATGATGCGACGTTTCACTTCTTCACCGAAACCTTGACTACGACTGTTTACATAGATTTCATCAAGGTTGCTTGCATCTTCTGCGCGGTATCCGTAACGGATACCGTCAAAACGTTGCAGGTTTGAGGATGCTTCTGATGAAGCAATGATGTAGTAAACGGCAACACCGTATTTTGAGTGAGGAAGGCTGACTTCTTCAACGATAGCACCAAGTTTTTCAAAGTGTTTAGCGACATTCAGGATAGTTTCCTTAACCTCTGGGTCAATCCCTTCACCAAGATATTCCTTAGGTAAAGCGATTTTCATACCCTTGATGTCTTGGCCGATTTTTGAAGTAAAATCGGCAATGCGGACAGGGGCAGAAGTAGAGTCTTTGGCATCTTCGCTGGCAATAGCATTGAGCAAGAGGGCATTTTCCTTAACAGTTGGCGCAAAAGGTCCGATTTGATCTAGGGAGCTACCAAAGGCAATGAGACCGAAACGAGAAACCGTTCCGTAGGTTGGTTTGAGACCAACAATCCCGTTGAAGGCAGCAGGTTGGCGGATAGAACCACCAGTATCAGAACCAAGTGACAAGCGGATTTGTCCTGACGCTACAGCTGCGGCAGAACCACTTGATGAACCACCAGGAACCTTGGTCTGGTCCCAAGCGTTTTTAGTGGCACCATAGTAAGAAGTCTCACCAGAACCACCCATGGCAAATTCGTCCATGTTGGTTTTTCCGACGACAATCATACCCTTGGCTTTTGCATTGGCAACCGCAGTCGCATCAAAGATAGGTTCGTAGTTATAGAGCATTTTTGAGGCTGCAGTTGTGAGAATACCGTCTGTAGAGATGTTATCCTTAACAGCCAATGGAATTCCTGAAAGGACATTGTCAGCATCGATTCCAGCTTCATCAATGGATTTAGCTTGAGCAAGAGCGTGCTCTTCAGAGATGGTAACAAAAGCGTTGATAGTTGTCTCTCGAGACTTGATATCTTCAAGCGTTGCTTGTGTTAATTCAGTTGCTGAAATTTCCTTAGAAACAAGGAGATTGTGCAAGTCTTCAATGGTTTTATTGTTGAAAGTCATTAGGCATCTCCTCCATCGTCTAGGATAGCTGGTACCTTGATATAGTAGTTGTCTTTTTCAGGTACGTTTTTAAACAAGCGATCGCGGTCTGTTCCTTCTTCGGCCACATCAGGGCGGAGTACGGTCTTACGGTCAGCCATAGTCGTAGTAGGTGCGACACCAGTTGTGTCAACTTCGCCCAGCAATTCAACCATGTCAACAATCTTAGACAAGGTAGTCGCAAAGGCAGCAGTTTCTTCTTCAGAGAATCTTAATTTTGAAAGATTGGCAACGTGTGTTACCTCTTCTTGCGTAATTTTCATCTTGCATCCTTTCGTGAAATGATGATTTTTAGTCTGTTCTATTTTACCATATTTTCCTATAAATAAGGGAGGGGAAGGTGAAAAAAGACAGGTGGAGGCTAGAGAATGTGTTTTAATGGTGATTAATTTGAAAAGAGGATTTCAAAGGGGGAATTATATGGTACAATGGTGTAACAGAGAAGTGAAGACGGTGGTTACGAAATCGAAAGGATGGTGATGCTTATGTGCAGATCCTGTAAAATCTTATACTCAATGAAAATCAAAGAGCAAACTAGGAAGCTAGCCGCAGACTGTATTTGAGTACGGCAAGGCGAAACTGACGTAGTTTGAATTTGATTTTCGAAGAGTATAGTATTTAGTAGAAAGTAGTAACCAGATTTGCCTCCCTTTTGAGGTTTTGACACTCATGTTTGTAGCTGGTAACTTTGTTATCACGTTCCTGAAGTTCATCCTTGAATTGGTAAAAGAGACAAAAAAATAGCCGTCCTAACTTTGGCGAGTTAACGAGCTATTTTTTAGTTATGTAACTACAGCCACCGTCTTAAACGGATCTGTGGGGTGTTGTTGACGCAACACCTTTTTCTATATTCATTGTAACATTTATTTTAAAAATTGCAAGTGGAATAGGATGGTTAGTGCCTAAGTTAGGCATTAGTTGAATAGTGGGAATTAAAATTGCTAGCTGTTTTTTGTTTATCGTTGATTAGCAAACTAAGATTCTTTGATGTTAATATGCACTCTTTTGGTATTCATTCCATAAAGTCTGAAGTTCATCTGCATTTTCTAAAACATATTGCCTTATTATTTTTAGGTCTTTTGCTTTTACTTTACCATCTCTCAATTCACCGTTCAGAAACATTGAACCCACTTCTTCTCCGTGGATATAAATGTGAATATGCGCTTTTTGACCTTTATGGTTATGTTCGTTAGGACGAATTTCAATACCATACTTTAGGAAAGAATATTTAGGCATGTAGTAGTCCCACGTAGTCCTTCCATGTTTCAAGGTAGTTATCGCGATTTAACTCAATTTGCTTTTGAGCAAAACGAATGTCATAGTCTGCCAAGTCCAAATTTTCTAATACTTCTCCAGTTAGAATACTAAAGGTTCCAATTAATTCATCGTCATCATACATGCGCAAAATAGGGTTGCTTGGATTCTTGCAAATATCATCTTTTGTCACTTCTAAATTGGTTACACCAAATTCTTTGAACATGATTACATCTCCTTTTTGTTTTATTATATCATTTTTGCTAGAATTGTCACGATTTTCTATCTATTTGCCTACAAGGGAAAGTTTTTATCCAAGTTTGTAAAAAAAAATTAAACTTTGAGCTAAATTTTAGGAAAAGTGATATAATTGAATCGTATACTTACGTGGAGGTATTCGATGAAAAAGTTAAAAAATATTGATATTAGTATCAGTTATATTTGGGATTCGATTTTGCGACACCCCATTATAAGTACATTCAGCTTTATTGTTACTACGGGCCTATCAGGTTTTTCTTTTTGGTTTACATTCTTAGAAATAAAATCTAATCTTGGAGAAGAGCACTTCTGGAGATATACCTCTTACATAGTTCTCGTGATTGCTGTAGTCTCCCTATTCTTATATTCTTGGTCGAAAATAGCAACATATTTATTTTACAATGATTACACTAAAGCTGTTTCTAAGTATATGTCCAGCGCTTCAAAACATGATGTATGGCATTTATCTAAAGCTACAAAAGAATATAGGCGAGTGCTTATGCCCGAATCTTCGAGTACATATGATTATAGGCGTAAAGTTTTAGAAAATACTTATAAAAGTTTTTCAACTCTAACAAAACATACTTTTGGAGATATTTTTAATGATTTGGAGGAAGTTTTATCTAAAAGCCTTTATACTTCACTAAAAATTAGTTTGAGATTATTTCCTAAAGATTTTGATATGAATAAGCTAAATTCTTTTCAGGATTTGGCTGAATTGCAATATTCGGAATTTTTTGTTGAAGATGGTAGAATGAATCTTAGAGATAGTGTAAGGTGTCCTTTAAGTGAAGACATGAAGGCATTGATGTTTTCTAAGAATCTAACTCACATCTATAAGATTAAAGATGGTAATACAGGGATTATTTTCATATTAACAGCAAAAAGTTTCTCAGAGTTTCCTAAAATATATGGATTTTTAGACTTTAGTTGGAAAAACCTTAGTCGTCCATTTATGGATAAAGAGTTTTTGATTGATTTTATAATCCCTATAATACTTGAGCGAGTCAATATTCTATGCTATTATATATCAAGTATGGAAACGTATATGTATACTCTACCTTCAAGGATATTTGATAATCCACAAGCGATAGTTCCCATAGTAACTGAATTTGATTTTTTAAAAACATTATATGATAAATATAATGAGTAAAGGAGATAGTAAAAATGGCAGCATTTTCATCATGCAGCAAGATAACCGTAAAAGAAGATTTATGGGAAGCAGGGCAAGCATTAAAGGTTTTAGCCTTTGCAGATTTAAGATATCTAGACAATAAGGCTTTTTGGGAAGCGGTAAAATATGAACCATATCCAAGAGAAATAGATATATGCAATAAAGAAGAGTCTTAATTATATCGTATCTGCTACTTCGCCCCATCATCGGTCAATCTTTTTCATTTAAGAATAGACTTTTGTTTAATACTTACTAATGTAAATTCACTGTACTGTATTTGTTGGTTAGATTCCTAGCTGATAACTTATAAAATAATAAATTGTTAAACCCAATGATCTTAACCGTATCGTTGAGTTTTAATTATGAATCATGACCTAAGAAAACGAGTATCTCCAATTATGGAAATACTCGTTTTCTGATATTTAGAAGTTTTTTTGCTCAGCTTCTTTTTTATAGTAGATTGAAATAAGATATGAACAAATTGATTGGGAAAGTCAAATTAATTTCTAGAAATGTTTTAGCAATCATGACGTACTATTCTAGATTCAATACATTATATTTGGTCAGTTTTAGTTAATCTTTTGTAGAAAAAATGATTTACTTAATAATTCTCTAAGCACATTTATTTTTCTTTCTTTTCAATTAAGCGACCATATGTATGAGTAATGTGTGTAATGTCTTGTTATCCCATGTTTGAAGCAACCACTCAGATATCAAATAATGTGTGTCGAATACCAGTCGCTAATAAATTACAGGGGGAGTCTCTAACATAAAATAGAAATTGAAAAAAATGCTAAAATCCGATATAATGGAGTGTTGAAAGGAATGGTACAATCCAATGTAAAAATCATTCTTAGCTATTGAAACAAGAAAAATAGAGAATCAAAGAAAGAGAACTTATGAACATTCAAGAAGAAATTAAGAAACGCCGTACTTTTGCCATCATCTCTCACCCGGACGCGGGGAAAACAACCATCACTGAGCAGTTGCTCTATTTTGGGGGCGAGATTCGTGAGGCTGGTACGGTAAAAGGGAAGAAAACAGGAACTTTTGCCAAGTCTGACTGGATGGATATCGAGAAACAACGTGGAATTTCGGTTACTTCATCTGTTATGCAGTTTGACTACGATGGTAAGCGCGTCAATATCCTAGACACACCAGGGCACGAGGACTTCTCAGAAGATACCTATCGGACCTTGATGGCGGTGGATGCTGCTGTCATGGTGGTGGACTCTGCCAAGGGTATCGAGGCCCAAACTAAGAAATTATTTGAAGTTGTCAAACATCGTGGTATTCCAGTCTTTACCTTTATGAACAAGCTTGACCGTGACGGTCGTGAGCCACTGGATCTCTTGCAAGAATTGGAAGAAGTTTTAGGCATTGCTAGCTACCCGATGAACTGGCCGATTGGGATGGGGAAAGCCTTTGAGGGTTTGTATGACCTCTATAACCAACGCTTGGAACTCTATAAAGGAGATGAGCGTTTCGCTAGTCTGGAAGATGGGGACAAGCTTTTTGGAAGTAATCCTTTCTACGAGCAAGTTAAAGATGATATTGAACTTTTAAATGAAGCTGGGAATGAGTTTTCAGAGGAAGCTATTCTGGCTGGAGAATTGACACCTGTCTTCTTCGGTTCAGCTTTGACAAACTTTGGTGTGCAGACCTTCCTTGAAACCTTCCTCAAGTTTGCTCCAGAACCACATGGACACAAGAAAACAGACGGAGAAATTGTGGATCCTTACGACAAGGATTTCTCAGGCTTTGTCTTTAAAATCCAAGCCAACATGGACCCTCGTCACCGTGACCGTATCGCCTTTGTCCGTATCGTATCAGGCGAATTTGAGCGTGGCATGAGTGTCAACCTGCCTCGTACTGGTAAGGGGGCTAAACTGTCGAATGTTACCCAGTTTATGGCGGAAAGTCGTGAGAATGTGACCAATGCCGTAGCTGGAGATATCATCGGGGTTTACGATACAGGTACTTATCAAGTTGGGGATACCTTGACAGTTGGAAAAAACAAGTTTGAGTTTGAACCACTCCCAACCTTTACACCTGAAATTTTCATGAAAGTTTCTGCTAAGAATGTCATGAAGCAAAAATCCTTCCACAAGGGGATTGAGCAATTGGTGCAAGAAGGTGCTATTCAGCTTTATAAGAATTACCAAACAGGTGAGTACATGCTGGGAGCGGTAGGTCAACTCCAGTTTGAAGTCTTTAAGCACCGTATGGAAGGCGAGTACAATGCGGAAGTAGTCATGAGCCCAATGGGTAAAAAGACCGTTCGTTGGATCAAGCCCGAGGACTTGGATGAACGGATGTCATCAAGCCGAAATATCTTGGCCAAAGACCGTTTCGACCAACCAGTCTTCCTCTTTGAAAATGACTTTGCCCTACGCTGGTTTGCGGACAAGTATCCAGATGTAGAGTTAGAGGAGAAGATGTAAATCGTTACAACTGACTAGCAACATAAAGTTGCTGTCATTTGACGGTAACCGCTATGGCGGCTTACCTAAACGCTTCACTAGGAAAAATCCACGAATGGTATCGATTCGTGGATTTTTCCGTCGTAATGGGAAGGAAGCGGTAACTGTTTTACTAACTTCGTTTGGCAAATGGAATCGGTTTCCCAAACTCCGTGTAGTAGTTCAGTAAATTTATTTGATTGTATAACAATCTAAGGAACTAATGCCAAGTTTCTATGGAACTTGGCTAGGTACTCCACTAGTAAAGTTTTACGAATAATATCGATTCGTGGGCTTTTCCGTTGTAACTGGTAGTGAGAGGTCTAGCTAACTGTCTTACTAACTATGTGTGGTAAATGAAATTGATTTGTAAAAATTAGTGTCGTGGATAATAAGACAGCAAAGTATGTGGGGTTTTACCTTAGCCCTCTATAAAAAGATGTTGAATATTAGACCTTATTCATTTTACTATTAACCTTTATGGTGCTAACTTACAAATAAAAGAAAACTTCAGATACTCACCTTTTGTGATTGGTCTGAAGTTTTCTTTTTTACTGTCCATATTTTTGGTAAAAGTCAACTTTTACTTGTATGAAGGTTTTTGCTTCACGTAGGAGTTGAAGAAGAGTGGCGCGGGTTTCAAACTCTTCTCTGGTCTTAGGCAGACTGCGGTTCCGGAAGACTTCCAGATAACGTTCAATTTCATCTAGCAAATCAGAAGCAGGATTGGTCTGGCTCAGTTGACCTGCAATTTTTGAAAAGAGTTGGGCCAAAATCAGGCTCTCACTGGCAGCTAGGTGACAGGTGTTGATTTGCTGGGCCATATTTCGCAGGATGCGACTTTGTCGCTGTCTCATCTCAAAGTAGTGAATATGGTAATCGGTCTGGTGAAAGAGGTGGTCTGAGTGATCCAAATAGACCAGTCTGAGGGCTTCTTCCAAAAGGGTGTCCAATTCTTCAACCAACTGTGCTCGGTTGCGTCCATCCCCTCTGGATAAATAATATTTGAAGCGCTGGAGAATATCTTTTAACTTTTCTTCTACCAATGTGTGGTAGTGCTGGATTTCCTCTTCTCGTGAAGGCATATAGAGATTAACAAGCAAGGCAAATCCTGTACCGATAGCAAAGAGAAGGAGTTCATTGACTAGAAGGTCTGGAGAGGTTGACTCTTGTACCAAGAGGTGGCTAACCAAAACCGTGCTTGGTGTGATGCCAATTTCCCAGCCCATCTTGTAGGCTAGGGGAACATAAAGAGCCAGATAGAGGCCAAGGCTCCAGATATGAAATCCGCTCAAGTGAAAAACCAAAACCCCGATAGCCAGAGCCAGAAGCATGGAAAAGAGCCGATTGCGGGCCAGTTTTAAAGTACTTCTACGTGTATCAGATAGGCTTAAGAGGGCGATGATTCCAGCTGAAACTGCTGAGGAGAGATTGAGAAAATAAGCAAGAAGGCAGGCAAGACAGGTAGCTAAGATGAGCTTAGTCGTACGTTGGCTAATAGACATAAGGATTTCCTAGTAAGTTATAATAAAAGCGGAAAAGACAAGACCTGAGCAGGCTTGTCTTTATGAGTTATTTTTTACGGGCTGCTGCGTATTCGGCAACAGCAGTAAAGAGGACGTCAGTAGAAGAGTTAAGGGCTGTTTCACATGAGTCTTGGATGACCCCAATCACAAATCCAACCCCAACAACTTGCATGGCAATATCGTTAGAAATACCGAAAAGGCTACAAGCAACTGGGATAAGAAGGAGGGAACCTCCCGCAATACCAGAAGCACCACAGGCTGAGATTGCGGCAACTACACTAAGGATAAAGGCTGTCGCAAAGTCAACAGGGATTCCCAAAGTATTTACTGCAGCAAGGGTTAGAACGTTAATAGTAATCGCTGCCCCGGCCATATTGATAGTAGATCCAAGTGGGATAGAAACTGAATAGGTATCTGGATCCAGTCCGAGGTCATGGCATAGTTTCATGTTGACAGGGATATTAGCAGCAGAACTACGAGTGAAGAAGGCTGTTACACCGCTGACACGCAAACATTTCCAAACGAGGGGATAAGGGTTTCTCTTCATAAAGAGGAAGGCAATTAGTGGATTGACTACTAAGGCTACAAAGAACATAGTTGTCACCAAGAGGGCAAGCAAGATTCCGTAGTTGGCTAGACTGCCGATTCCCTTATCAGAGATGGTTTTGAAGACAAGGCCAAGGATTCCAAATGGAGCTAGGTTGATGATCCATTCGACAATCTTAGAAGTTACATCAGCCATAGTTTTCAGCAATTCTTTACTGTTTTTGCTGGCCTCTCTCATAGCAATCCCGAAAATAACTGCCCATGATAGGATACCGATGTAGTTGGCAGTAATGAGGGCATTGACTGGATTGTCAACCAGTTTGAGCAAGAGGTTGCTGAGGACTTGTCCAATCCCATCTGGTGGTGTAATTTCTGTATTGGCACTATTCAAGGCAATCTCAATAGGGACGATGAAACTTGCTAAGACAGCAACAAGTGCCGCTGCAAAGGTTCCTACCAAGTAAAGGAAGATAACCGTTTTCATGTTGCTATCTTGTCCCTTTTGATGTTGGGAAAGGGCGTTAGCAACGAGAGCAAAGACTAGAATAGGTGCGATAGCTTTTAGACCGCCAACAAAGAGATCTCCGAGTAGACCAATTCCTGAAATGTTAGGAAGTGTCAGTCCTAGAATTCCTCCAACAAGCATACCCACCAAAATCCGTTTGATTAGGCTTGCTTTATTCCAAGCATGAATGATTTTTTTCATAACAACCTCCTTAGTTGTGTAATGTTTATGATTATAGTATAAATATGAACTAAAATCAAGAATTTTCTGTCTATTTTTGCTGTTATTTTTGAATATTTATGGAGATTCATCACTTGTGAAAGTATGGTATAATAAAAGAAAGGAGTTTTCTATGCAAGAATTTTTTCAAACCTACCTCAATAAGCTTGATGTTACAACGATTATCGAGAATATCTTGACCAAGATAATTTCTCTGTTATTCCTATTTTTACTCTTCTACATAGCTAAAAAAATGCTCCATACCATGGTGCAGAGAATTGTTAAACCTTCTCTAAAAATGTCTCGTCATGATGTCGGGCGTCAGAAAACCATCTCACGTCTGTTAGAAAATGTGTTTAATTATACCCTTTATTTCTTTTTACTTTACTGCATTTTGTCGATTTTAGGTTTGCCAGTTTCTAGTTTGCTGGCAGGGGCTGGGATTGCTGGGGTGGCTATTGGGATGGGAGCCCAAGGTTTTCTGTCTGATGTCATCAATGGCTTTTTCATCCTCTTTGAACGTCAACTGGATGTGGGAGATGAGGTCGTTTTGACAAATGGTCCTATTACTGTATCGGGCAAGGTCGTCAGCGTCGGCATTCGAACAACGCAACTCAGAGGAGAAGACCAGGTTCTACACTTCGTTCCCAATCGGAATATCACCGTTGTCAGCAATTTCTCTCGTACAGACTAGGCCTGAAATTTTAGCAGATTTATGGTACAATAGAAAGAGTTTGGTAAAGGAGAGAAGATGTTTTTAGAAAAACAGTTGGGCAATGGTTGTACCTGGATTAACCTAGATTTGGACAAGTTGAAAAAACTAGAGGACCTTTCTGAAATCTACGGTTTGGACAAGGAAACCATCGAATATGCGCTGGATAGAAATGAGCGTGCCCACATGGATTATCACCGTGAAAATGGGGCTGTGACCTTTATCTACAATGTTTTGAACTTGAAAAAGGATAAGGCCTACTACGAAGCCTTTCCCATGACCTTTATCGTGGAACATCGTCGCCTGATTACCATTAGTAATACCAAGAACGCTTATGTCATTGAACAGATGACCCGTTATCTGGAGAGTCATGACACGCTTTCGATTTACAAGTTTCTCTTTGCTAGTCTGGAAATCATCAGCAATGCCTACTATCCTGTCATCGAGCAGATGGACAAGAGTAAGGATGAAGTCAATGGCCTCTTGCGCCAGAGGACGACCAAGAAAAACCTCTTTGCCCTTTCCGACTTGGAGACTGGTATGGTTTACCTCACTGCGGCTGCAAAGCAAAATCGCATGTTGCTGGAGCATATTCAAGGGCATGCCCTCTATCGCAGTTTTAACGAGATTGAGAGAGAACAGTTTGATGATGCTATGATTGAGGCTCATCAATTGGTATCCATGACAGACTTGATTTCTCAGGTTCTCCAACAACTATCAGCATCTTACAACAACATCCTAAACAACAATCTGAATGATAATTTGACAACCTTGACCATCATTTCAGTCTTGCTAGCGGTTTTGGCAGTCGTGACAGGCTTTTTCGGAATGAATGTTCCCCTACCTTTAACAGATGAGCCCCATGCTTGGCTCTACATCAGTTTAGCCAGTGCAGGATTGTGGATTATCCTGTCATTGTTACTAAGGAAAATTGCGAAAAAAAGTTAAGAAAAGGAGCCAGAATGGCGATTGAAAATTACATGCCAGATTTTGCTGTGGAAGCAGTCTATGATCTGACAGTTCCAAGCCTGCAGGCGCAGGGAATCAAGGCTGTTTTGGTCGATTTGGATAATACCCTCATTGCTTGGAACAACCCTGATGGGACGCCAGAGATGAAGCAATGGCTACATGATCTTCGGGACGCAGGCATTCGCATTATCGTAGTCTCAAATAACACTAAAAAACGCGTCCAACGAGCAGTTGAGAAGTTTGGGATTGACTACGTTTATTGGGCTCTGAAGCCCTTCACATTTGGGATTGATCGTGCCATGAAGGAATTTCACTATGAGAAAAGTGAAGTAGTCATGGTTGGAGATCAGCTTATGACAGATATTCGAGCAGCCCACCGTGCTGGCATTCGCTCGATTTTAGTCAAACCCTTGGTCCAACATGACTCGATCAAGACGCAGATTAACCGAGCTCGTGAGCGTCGTGTCATGCGAAAAATCACTGAAAAGTACGGACCGATTACATATAAAAAAGGAATTTAATTATGGAAGAAATTCTCTGTATTGGTTGTGGAGCAACCATTCAGACGACAGACAAGGCTGGTCTTGGATTTACTCCCCAGTCGGCACTCGAAAAAGGTTTGGAGACTGGCGAAGTCTATTGCCAACGCTGTTTCCGTCTCCGCCACTACAATGAAATCACGGATGTCAAGTTGACGGACGATGATTTCCTCAAGCTCTTGCACGAGGTGGGAGACAGTGATGCCTTGGTGGTCAATGTCATTGATATCTTTGACTTTAATGGCTCTGTCATCCCAGGCTTACCACGTTTTGTATCGGGTAATGATGTCCTCTTAGTGGGAAATAAAAAAGATATTCTACCCAAGTCTGTTAAACCGGGCAAGATTAGCCAGTGGCTCATGGAACGTGCCCACGAAGAAGGTCTTCGTCCAATCGATGTCGTTCTAACTTCAGCACAAAATAAACATGCTATTAAGGAAGTCATTGACAAAATCGAACACTACCGTAAGGGCCGTGATGTCTATGTTGTTGGCGTGACAAACGTTGGAAAATCAACCCTCATCAATGCCATCATTCAAGAAATCACGGGTGATCAGAATGTCATCACGACTTCGCGCTTCCCAGGGACAACCTTGGACAAAATTGAGATTCCGCTTGACGACGGTTCTTATATCTACGATACGCCGGGGATCATCCACCGTCATCAGATGGCCCATTATTTGACTGCTAAAAACCTTAAGTATGTCAGCCCTAAAAAGGAAATCAAGCCTAAAACCTATCAGCTCAATCCTGAACAAACCCTGTTTCTAGGCGGTCTCGGACGCTTTGACTTCATTGAAGGTGAAAAGCAAGGATTTACAGCTTTCTTTGACAATGAACTCAAACTCCACCGAACCAAGCTAGAAGGAGCTAGTGCTTTCTATGACAAGCATGTAGGAACCCTTCTGACACCACCAAATAGCAAGGAAAAAGAAGATTTCCCAAAACTAGTCCAACATGTATTTAACATCAAGGACAAGACCGACCTAGTGATTTCAGGCCTAGGCTGGATCCGCGTAACAGGCACAGCCAAAGTCGCCGTTTGGGCACCAGAAGGCGTCGCAGTCGTCACACGAAAAGCAATTATTTAAAATAAAATCACTGAGCGAACAAAGTGAGCTCACACAGCGATAGTTATTGCCGTGGTGTTTTGCCAATCGATAGATTGGCAAGGGGCACAATTGAGACCAAGGCTCAATTGTGAGGTCAGGAAATCCATTTTTCAAAGATGAAATCTTTGGAAAATTAGTTCCGACCGTCCCCCACCACCTAAAATAACTATCAAAAAACAAGGAAGAAAATTATGTCATTAACATCAAAACAACGTGCCTTCCTCAACAGTCAGGCACACACCCTAAAACCCATCATCCAAATCGGGAAAAATGGACTCAACGACCAAATTAAAACCAGCGTTCGCCAAGCTCTTGATGCACGCGAATTGATCAAGGTTACTCTTTTGCAAAACACAGATGAAAATATCCACGAAGTAGCTGAAATTTTGGAAGAAGAAATCGGTGTGGATACAGTCCAAAAAATCGGACGCATCTTGATTTTGTTTAAACAATCCAGCAAGAAAGAAAATCGCAAGATTTCTAAAAAAGTCAAAGAAATCTAGGAAATCTACTCCAAATAACTGTTTTTACAGAGAAATAAAGGAGACTAGCCTATGGCAATCGAACTATTGACTCCCTTTACCAAGGTAGAGTTGGAGCCAGAAATCAAGGAGAAAAAACGCAAACAAGTCGGGATTTTAGGGGGGAATTTTAACCCTGTTCACAATGCCCATCTGATTGTTGCGGATCAAGTAAGACAACAGTTGGGGCTGGACCAGGTTCTGCTCATGCCTGAATACCAACCTCCTCATGTAGATAAAAAGGAAACCATCCCTGAACACCATCGTCTCAAGATGCTTGAGTTGGCGATTGAGGGGATTGAAGGTCTGGCCATTGAAACTATTGAGTTGGAGCGCAAGGGAATTTCCTACACCTACGACACCATGAAGATTTTAACAGAGAAGAATCCAGATACGGATTATTACTTTATCATCGGTGCCGATATGGTGGACTATCTGCCTAAGTGGTACCGAATTGATGAACTGGTAGATATGGTTCAGTTTGTGGGAGTTCAGCGCCCACGCTACAAGGCTGGGACTTCTTACCCAGTTATCTGGGTGGATGTGCCTCTCATGGATATCTCGTCCAGCATGGTGCGTGACTTCCTTGCCCAAGGTCGGAAACCCAATTTTCTCCTGCCTCAGCCTGTGCTAGACTACATCGAGAAGGAGGGGCTTTACTGATGGCCTATCAAGACTATATCAACTGCTCCCGTGAGGCTTTGTTGGAAAAAATGGCAGAGCTTCTGCCTGAAAAACGCTTAACCCATTGCTTGGGTGTGGAGCGTGCAGCCATAGAACTGGCTCAGCGATTTGGGGTCGATACTGAGAAAGCAGGACTAGCCGGCCTTCTTCATGACTATGCTAAAAAGCTGTCAAATCAGGAATTTCTAGACTTGATTGACCGATATCAGCTAGACCCTGACCTCAAAAACTGGGGTAATAATGTATGGCATGGTATGGTTGGGATTTACAAGATTCAAGAAGATTTGGATTTGCATGATTCAGAAATTCTGCGAGCCATTGAAATCCATACAGTTGGGGCGGATCAGATGACAGATCTTGATAAGGTCATCTATGTCGCAGACTATATCGAGCACAATCGAGCCTTTCCTGGAGTAAATGTGGCGCGTGAGATTGCAAGTCTATCGCTCAATAAGGCGGTGGCCTACGAAACAGCTCGTACCGTGGAGCATCTAGCTCATCAGGGATTCCCCATCTATCCCCAAACCCTTGAAACCTATAACGCCTTTGTGCACTATTTGAAAGAGGACTAAATGAAGACGGCTTTTATAATCATTGATGTTCAGAATATTTTAGTGGAAACCGGTTTTCAGACAAATAGTCTATTGGAAAAAATTTCTTATTTACAAAACCATGCTAGAAGTAAGAATATCGAAATTATCTATGTTCAACATATTGAGAATCCTGAAGCCCAAACATCAGAAGATTGGCAGTTATCTGCGCTTTTAAATCGAAAACCTGATGAAAAGGTCTTTCAGAAGAAGTATAATAGTATTTTCAAAGAAACTGGCTTAAAAGAATACTTGGATAAACAGGGGATTGAAAAATTAGTTTTATGTGGCATGCAGACAGAATATTGTGTGGATACCTCTGTCAAGGTTGCCTTTGAATATGGCTATAAGCTGATTATTCCAGAAGGTGCTGTCACAACCTTTGATGGGGATGACATTCCAGCAGCAACGATAAATGAATTTTATGAGGACATTTGGGAGGAGCGCTTTGCAGATGTCCTAGACTACAAACATATTTTCTAAAAAGAGGACTAAATGAACGAAAAAGAATTACTAGAACTAGTCGTGAAAGCGGCTGATGAGAAACGTGCGGAGGATATCCTCGCACTTGATGTACAAGATTTGACCAGCGTGACAGACTACTTTGTGATCACTAGCTCAATGAATAGCCGTCAGTTGGACGCTATCGCTGACAATATCCGTGAAAAAGTAGCGGAAGCAGGTTTTAAAGGAAGCCATGTCGAAGGCGATGCAACTGGAGGCTGGGTATTGCTGGACCTCGGTGGGGTTGTTGTGCATATCTTCTCAGAAGAAATGCGTGCCCACTATAACCTAGAAAAACTCTGGCATGAGGCGGATTCTGTAGATATTTCAGAAGCCTTAGCATAGGAGATAAACTCAGTTGTAGTCAACTGGGTTTCTTTGCTTATTTTAGAAGAAAATGGATAGAAAGGTGAGGGCTACTGGTGTTTGCCATTGAGGCTCTTGGTATCATGATTATGGCAACTTATGAAACCTTTGCGGCTGTTTACGATGTTGTGATGGATGATAGTTTATACGATAAATGGACGGATTTTTCGCTGCGTCATTTGCCTAAGACCAAGGAGAGAAAGAAACTCTTGGAACTGGCTTGTGGAACAGGAATTCAATCGGTGCGCTTCTCTCAGGCTGGTTTTGATGTGACTGGACTGGACTTGAGTGCTGATATGTTGAAAATTGCCGAAAAGAGAGCTGCTTCAGCCAAGCAAAAGATTGATTTCATTGAAGGAAATATGCTGGATTTGTCCAAGGCAGGTCAATATGATTTTGTCACTTGTTATTCGGACTCAATCTGCTACATGCAGGATGAAGTGGAAGTAGGGGACGTTTTTAAGGAAGTCTATAATGCTCTTAATGAAGATGGAGTTTTCATCTTTGATGTGCATTCGACTTACCAGACGGATGAGGTTTTTCCAGGCTATTCCTACCATGAAAATGCGGAAGATTTCGCCATGCTCTGGGATACCTACGAGGACGAAGCACCTCACTCCATCGTGCATGAGTTGACCTTCTTTATCAAGGAAGCGGATGGTTCCTTTAGTCGCCACGATGAAGTGCATGAGGAGCGGACCTATGAAGTCTTGACCTATGATATTTTGTTGGAACAGGCTGGTTTTAAGTCCTTCAAACTCTATGCGGACTTTGAAGACAAGGAGCCAACAGAAACTAGCACCCGTTGGTTTTTTGTCGCGCAGAAGTAGGAGATTAGCATGACCATCACAGGTATTATCGCGGAGTTTAATCCTTTTCATAATGGGCACAAATACCTGCTAGATCAGGCGGATGGGCTAAAAATTGTTGCCATGAGTGGAAATTTCATGCAACGTGGAGAACCAGCGATTATAGATAAGTGGGTACGGGCTCAGATGGCGCTTGAAAATGGCGCAGACTTGGTAGTGGAATTACCCTTTTTAGTCAGTGTTCAGGCGGCGGATTTCTTTGGTAAAGGAGCTGTGGATATCTTGGCCCTGTTAGGCATTGATACTCTAGCCTTTGGGACAGAGGAAGTTCTGGATTACCAGAAAATCGCTGACTTATACACAGAGAAAGGTGCTGAGATGGAGAAATTTGTGGAAAATCTACCTGATTCTCTCTCTTATCCCCAGAAAACCCAAGCTATGTGGAAGGAATTTGCAGGTCTTGATTTTTCAGGCAATACTCCCAATCATGTTCTTGCTCTTGCCTATGCCAAGGCAGTTGCGGGATGCAACATCAAACTCCATCCGATTCAGCGTCAGGGAGCAGGTTACCATTCTGTGGATAAGGATGTGGACTTTGCCTCGGCGACAGCCCTCCGTCAGCACCAGAGGGACAAAGATTTCTTAGAACGCTTTATTCCATCTGTTGCCCTCTTTGAGCAAAACAGTAAGGTGAGCTGGGATGACTATTTTCCCTTGCTACGCTATCAAATCTTGTCCAATCCAGACCTAACCACTATCTATCAGGTCAATCAAGAAATGGCAGTGCGCATTAAAGATGCGATCAAGACGGCCCAGTCTGTAGAAGAATTGGCCGAGGCGGTTGGCACCAAGCGGTATACTAAGGCGCGTGTCAGACGCCTCTTGACTTATATCTTGGTGCAGGCTAGAGAAAGCGACTTGCCAGAAGGGATTCATGTCCTTGGATTTACTGAAAAAGGCAGGCAACATCTCAAGTCTTTGAAAGGTCAGGTCAGTCTAGTCAGCCGAATTGGAAAAGAACCTTGGGATGATATGACTCAAAAGGCAGATAGAATTTACCAACTAGGAAATCCAAGTATAGCAGAGCAGAATTTCGGCAGAGTACCCATTAGAATAGAATCAAACTAAGTCTACTGAAAGGTAGGCTTTTTGAGATTTTTTACGAATAATACTCTTCGAAAATCAAATTCAAACCACGTCAACGTCGCCTTGCCGTACTCAAGTACAGCCTGCGGCTAGTTTCCTAGTTTGCTCTTTGATTTTCATTGAGTATAAATAGATAGAAAAAGAAAATCTTGTACAAGTTCCTGACAATTTCTTTCTTTTCGTGTATAATAGTGGAAAAGAGGTAAAACGAGGTATGGCTATGGAAGCAGTTCTTTACTCAACGTTCCGAAATCATTTAAAAGACTATATGAAGAAGGTAAACGATGAATTTGAGCCTTTGACGGTAGTTAATAAAAATCCAGATGAGGACATTGTAGTTCTTTCAAAGAGCGAATGGGACAGTATTCAGGAAACACTGAGAATCGCTCAAAATAAGGAGTTATCAGACAAGGTTTTGCGAGGAATGGATCAAGTTCGTGCTGGAAGCACTCAAGTCCATGTTATTGAGGAGTGATGAATGCTACTCAAGTTTACAGAAGATGCGTGGGCAGATTATTGCTACTGGCAAACTCAGGATAAGAAAACCCTAAAAAGAATCAACATGCTAATCAAGGATATTCAACGCGATCCGTTTACAGGAATTGGTAAACCAGAACCACTCAAGTATGACTACCAAGGAGCTTGGTCACGTCGTATTGATGCAGAAAATCGCTTGATTTATATGATGGATGGAGATAGCGTGGCTTTCTTGTCCTTTAAAGATCATTACTAAGTCTACTGAAAAGTAGGCTTTTTAAACAACAATTTTATTTTAGTAATTTTGTCCTAAATTCCTCAAAACATATTCTATTTTAGGTTTGTGAAAATCACTTTTTTATGGTAGAATGTAAAAGAATGTATGTCATTCGGAATAACAATAAAATGAGGTAAAAACATGGAAATCATGTCGCTTGCGATTGCTGTTTTTGCCGTCATCATTGGTTTAGTCATTGGATATGTCAGCATCTCAGCCAAGATGAAATCATCTCAGGAAGCTGCAGAGTTGATGCTTTTAAATGCTGAACAAGAAGCAACTAATTTACGTGGACAAGCTGAGCGTGAAGCGGATTTACTTGTTAATGAAGCTAAACGTGAAAGCAAGTCTCTTAAAAAAGAAGCACTATTGGAGGCCAAAGAAGAAGCCAGAAAATACCGTGAAGAAGTGGACGCTGAATTCAAATCAGAACGTCAAGAACTCAAACAAATCGAAAGTCGTTTGACAGAGAGAGCTGCTAGCCTTGATCGTAAGGACGACAATTTGACGAGTAAAGAACAAACACTTGAACAAAAAGAACAAAGTATTTCTGATAGAGCGAAAAACCTTGATGCGCGTGAAGAGCAATTAGAGGAAGTCGAAAGACAAAAAGAAGCAGAGCTAGAGCGTATTGGTGCTCTGTCTCAGGCAGAAGCACGAGATATTATCTTAGCACAGACAGAGGAAAACTTGACCAAGGAGATTGCCAGTCGTATTCGTGAGGCTGAGCAAGAGGTCAAGGAACGTTCTGATAAAATGGCCAAGGACATCCTGGTTCAAGCTATGCAACGTATCGCTGGTGAATATGTAGCAGAGTCAACTAACTCAACAGTTCATCTGCCAGACGATACTATGAAGGGACGCATTATTGGTCGTGAAGGTCGTAACATTCGTACCTTTGAAAGTTTGACAGGGGTCGATGTGATTATCGACGATACACCAGAAGTGGTGACCTTGTCAGGTTTTGACCCGATTCGTCGCGAGATTGCCCGTATGACTATGGAAATGTTGCTCAAAGATGGTCGTATTCATCCGGCTCGTATCGAAGAGTTGGTTGAGAAAAACCGTCAAGAGATTGACAATAAGATCCGTGAATACGGTGAGGCCGCTGCCTATGAGATCGGTGCGCCGAACCTCCATCCAGACTTGATGAAGATTATGGGGCGTTTGCAGTTCCGTACCTCTTATGGACAAAATGTCTTGCGTCATTCGATTGAGGTTGCTAAGTTGGCTGGTATTATGGCTAGTGAGCTTGGTGAAAATGCGGCTCTTGCTCGTCGTGCTGGCTTCCTTCACGATATCGGGAAAGCCATTGACCGTGAGGTTGAAGGTAGCCACGTTGAAATCGGTACGGAATTGGCACGTAAGTACAAGGAACACCCAGTTGTTGTCAATACGATTGCTAGTCACCACGGTGATGTCGAAGCTGAAAGCGTGATTGCAGTAATCGTTGCTGCAGCAGATGCCTTGAGTGCGGCACGTCCAGGTGCTCGTAGTGAGTCTCTTGAAAGCTACATCAAGCGTCTTCATGATTTGGAAGAAATTGCGAACGGCTTTGAAGGGGTACAAAATAGCTTTGCCCTTCAAGCAGGACGTGAAATCCGTATCATGGTCAATCCAGGACAAATCAAGGACGACAAAGTCACAATCTTGGCTCATAAAGTTCGTGAGAAAATTGAAAACAATCTCGATTACCCAGGAAATATCAAGGTAACCGTGATTCGCGAGCTTCGTGCAGTAGATTATGCCAAATAAATAAGAAAGAGCAGTTGAAAAATTACTGCTTTTTTGTTACACTAGATAGAAAGACTGTAAAGGATAATCTGGCTTTTTGCCATTATTCTAGAGAAATGTTATTTCACAGACTGACTAAAAGGAGACACAATGGCAGACCGAGGCTTACTAATCGTTTTTTCTGGTCCTTCAGGGGTTGGAAAAGGAACGGTTAGAAGAGAGATTTTTGAGAGTTCTGAAAACCAATTTCAATACTCTGTATCGATGACGACACGCGCACAACGTCCTGGAGAAGTGGACGGTGTTGACTATTTCTTCCGTACTCGCGAAGAGTTTGAAGAGCTGATTCGTCAAGGACAGATGTTGGAATATGCAGAATATGTCGGCAACTACTATGGAACTCCCCTGACCTATGTCAATGAAACCTTGGACAAGGGAATCGATGTTTTCCTTGAAATTGAAGTTCAGGGCGCTCTTCAGGTCAAGAAAAAGGTTCCAGATGCTGTCTTTATCTTCCTGACACCACCAGATTTGGATGAATTGCAAGATCGTTTGGTAGGACGTGGAACCGACAGTGCAGAAGTGATTGCCCAACGAATCGAAAAAGCCAAGGAAGAAATTGCTCTTATGCGAGAGTATGATTACGCGATTGTCAACGATCAGGTGCCCCTAGCTGCTGAGCGTGTCAAACGTGTTATCGAAGCAGAGCACTTCCGTGTGGATCGTGTCATTGGTCACTATCAGGAGATGTTACCAAAATCTCCAACTACCCGATAAAATTTAGAAAATAGGTACAAGCAAATGATGTTAAAACCCTCTATTGATACCTTGCTCGACAAGGTTCCATCAAAATATTCACTCGTAATCTTGGAAGCAAAACGTGCCCACGAATTGGAAGCAGGTGCGCCGGCAACTCAAGGTTTCAAGTCTGAAAAATCAACTCTTCGCGCTTTAGAAGAAATCGAATCAGGAAACGTTACAATTCACCCAGATCCAGAAGGAAAACGTGAAGCAGTGCGTCGCCGTATCGAAGAAGAAAAACGCCGCAAAGAAGAAGAAGAAAAGAAAATCAAAGAGCAAATCGCTAAAGAAAAAGAAGATGGTGAAAAAATTTAAGGTTGGGGGGACTCAATCTTATTTTTTCTATTGCAAGAATGTACTGACAAGGAGGAGGTGAGAAGATGTCTATAGCCAAGATTATCGTGGATGTGCCTTTGATGCAGACGGACCAGCCCTATAGTTATAGAATTCCTGCGGAATTTGAGGGAATGTTGGAAGTTGGAATGCGGGTACATGTGCCCTTTGGTAAGGGTAATCGCCTGATTCAAGGGATTGTTCTTGATTTGGAGTCTCAATCAGATGAAGAAGAGACAGAACAAGACTTAAAAGATATTGCTGAGGTATTGGATTTTTCTCCTGTTCTCACGCAAGAACAACTCTGGCTGGCTGAGGAGTTACGCAAGTCCGTCTTCTCCTACAAGATCTCCATCCTCAAGGCTATGTTGCCAGGATTTCTGAACTCCAGCTATGACAAGATTCTCTATCCTCTGGCAGGTCTGAGTCAAGAAGATCGAGAGCGCTTGTTTGGTTCAGAAGATTCGCTTGCCTTTTCTTCTCTGGATTTAGCTAAGCAAGCTGAAATGATGCGTTTGACTAGAAAAGGCCTGCTTGGTCTGGAGTATCAGGCAGTCGATCAAAAGAAGGTCAAGACCCAGTCTTGGTATGAGGTGAATCTTGCTCAATTAGAAAGTGTAGAGATTTCTACACGCGCCAAGAAAAAGTTAGAACTGAGAGACTATTTGCTTTCTCATCCTGAGAGTGCTTCCTTGGCTAGTTTGTTAGAATCCTACTCGCGGGAGCAAGTTAACTTCTTTGTGGAACAAGGTGCTGTTTCCATAGTCCAAAAGGAAGTGCAACGCTCGGCTGCTTATTTTGAAGGGATTGAAGCAAGTCAGCCTTTGGAATTGAATGCAGAACAAAGACAGGCGCGTGATGCGGTTGTGAGTGCGATTGGTAGTCACCAGGCTCCCTTCCTCCTTCAAGGGATTACAGGAAGTGGGAAGACAGAAATTTACTTGCAGATTATCCAAGGGACCTTGGACAAGGGCAAGACAGCTATTTTGCTGGTACCTGAGATTTCTCTGACTCCACAGATGACGGAGCGTTTTATTGCTCGATTTGGTGAGAAAGTGGCCATCCTTCACTCAGGTTTGTCTAATGGTGAAAAGTATGATGAATGGCGCAAGGTAGAACGTGGCGATGCCCAAGTTGTTGTTGGTGCTAGATCGGCCATCTTTGCTCCGCTGAAAAATCTGGGTGTTATGATTATCGATGAGGAGCATGAAGCAACTTATAAGCAGGATAGTAATCCTCGTTACCATGCTAGAGAGGTTGCTATTTTACGGGCTCAGTATAATCAAGCGGCACTGGTGCTTGGGTCTGCAACGCCGAGCTTAGAGAGCCGTGCTCGGGCTGGGAAGGGCGTCTATCAACACTTGCGTCTGACCCAACGAGCTAATCCTTTAGCTAGGATTCCTGAGGTTCAAGTGGTTGACTTTCGAGACTATATTGGACAAAACGAGACATCAAACTTTACTCCTCCTTTGCTAGAAGCTATCCAAGACCGTCTGGCTAAAAAAGAGCAGGTGGTTCTCATGCTCAATCGCCGTGGTTATTCTAGCTTTGTTATGTGTCGAGAGTGTGGGACGGTGGATACTTGTCCTAACTGTGATATTTCCCTGACCTTGCACATGGATACCAAGACCATGAACTGCCATTATTGTGGTTTTTTAAAGGACATTCCTCAGACCTGTCCTAACTGTAAGAGTCGCAGTATTCGCTACTACGGGACGGGAACTCAGAAGGCTTATGACGAGCTGGCAGAGCTTTTTCCTCAGGCCCGCATTTTGCGGATGGATGTGGATACGACTCGAAAGAAAGGCAGTCACCAAGCTTTGCTTGACCAGTTTGGGCGAGGAGAAGCGGATATTTTACTAGGTACTCAGATGATTGCCAAGGGATTGGATTTTCCCAATGTGACTTTGGTCGGAGTGCTCAATGCGGATACGGCCTTGAATTTACCTGATTTCCGTTCTTCTGAGAGAACCTTCCAGCTCTTGACTCAGGTGGCAGGTCGAGCAGGTCGAGCAGAAAAAGCTGGTCAGGTCTTGATTCAGTCCTATAATCCGCAGCACTATGCTATTCGATTTGCCAAGGATCAGGACTACGAAGGCTTTTATGCTTATGAAATGGGAATCAGACGACAACTTGGTTATCCACCTTACTATTTCACCATTGGAATTACCCTTTCTCATAAGAAAGAAGAAGAGGTTGTTAAACGTGCCTATGAAGTTATGAACATTTTGCGGTCAGGCTTGTCAGATACCAGTAACATCCTTGGGCCGACGCCCAAACCCATTGCTCGTACCCACAACCTCTATCATTACCAGATTTTGATTAAATACCGTTTAGAAGATGAGCTGGGGCCGACTCTAAATCAGGTTCTGGCCTTGACTCAAGAACGGGAAAATAGTGAGCTCCGTCTCAGCATTGATCATGAGCCACAGCAATTTTTATAAGAAGGAGAAGATATGACAAAATTAATCTTTATGGGGACCCCCGACTTTTCAGCAACAGTTTTAAAAGGGCTTTTGACAGATGACCGCTATGAGATTCTAGCCGTTGTGACCCAGCCAGACCGTGCTGTTGGGCGTAAAAAAGTTATCCAAGAAACCCCAGTTAAACAAGCTGCCAAAGAGGCAGGACTTCCTATCTACCAACCTGAAAAACTATCTGGAAGTCCAGAGATGGAAACTATTATGCAGCTAGGAGCAGATGGAATTGTGACTGCTGCATTTGGGCAATTTCTTCCAAGTAAACTCCTTGATAGCATGGACTTTGCGGTCAATGTTCATGCTTCTCTTCTTCCTAAACATCGTGGTGGAGCGCCAATCCATTATGCCTTGATTCAAGGGGATGAGGAAGCTGGTGTGACCATTATGGAAATGGTCAAGGAAATGGATGCAGGAGATATGATTTCCCGTCGCAGCATTCCTATCACAGATGAGGATAATGTCGGTATCTTATTTGAGAAATTAGCTCTTGTTGGTCGTGACTTGCTTTTGGACACTTTGCCTGCCTATATTGCTGGGGAAATCAAACCTGAACCGCAAGATCCAAGTCAGGTTACCTTCTCGCCAAATATTAAGCCAGAGGAAGAAAAACTGGATTGGAACAAAACTAATCGTCAACTCTTCAACCAAATCCGTGGCATGAACCCGTGGCCTGTGGCCCATACTTTCCTCAAGGGAGACCGCTTTAAGATTTATGAAGCCCTACCAGTAGAAGGTCAGGGAAATCCAGGTGAAATCCTCTCTATCGGCAAGAAAGAATTGATTGTCGCAACGGCAGAAGGAGCTTTGTCTCTCAGACAAGTGCAGCCAGCAGGCAAACCTAAGATGGATATTGCTTCCTTCCTTAACGGAGTTGGACGTACATTGACTGTAGGAGAACGATTTGGTGACTAAAGTAGAAACGGCTAGAAGTTTAGCCCTAGCAGTATTAGAGGATATCTTTATCAATCAAGCATACTCAAATATTGCCTTAAATAAGCATCTCAAGGGAAGCCAGCTTTCAGTAGCAGACAAGGGCTTGGTAACAGAGCTGGTCTATGGAACAGTAGCTCGCAAACTGACTCTGGAATGGTACCTATCTCACTTTATCGAAGACAGAGACCAGTTAGACAGCTGGCTCTATGTTCTGCTTCTTATGAGTGCCTACCAACTCCGCTATTTGGACAAAATTCCAGACCATGCTGTGGTCAATGAAGCGGTGGAATTAGCCAAATTCCGTAAAAAAGGCAGTGAAAAATTGGTCAATGCTGTCTTGCGCCGTATCCTGCGTGAAGGATGGCCAGATATTGCCAGCATCAAACGAAAAAACAAGCGTGATTCCATTGCTTATTCTCTCCCAGTTTGGTTAGTTTCCAAACTCAAGGAAGAATACGGTGAAGAGCGAGCACAAGCCATCTTTGAAAGCCTTTTGGTGCGCAACAAGGCCAGTATTCGTGTAACAGACCTAGGTCGAAAAGAAGAAATCAAAACCTTGTTAGAGGCTAGTGATTCACCTTTGTCTGTTTCTGGTCTGGTCAAGGAGCAAGGGCACTTTGCAGGCCATGATTTGTTTGCAGAAGGTGCTATAACTATTCAAGACGAGTCCAGTCAATTGGTTGCGCCAACTCTTGATCTACAAGGTGATGAGCAGGTTCTAGATGCTTGTGCGGCTCCGGGTGGGAAAACAGCCCATATTGCTTCTTATCTCACGACAGGCCAGGTTACTGCTCTGGACTTGTATGACCACAAGTTGGACTTAATCCAAGAAAATGCCCAACGTCTAGGCGTTGCAGAACGGGTTCAAACTCAAAAATTGGATGCCAGAAAGGTGCATGAGCTTTTTGGTCAGAATTCCTTTGACAAGATTTTAGTAGATGCTCCTTGTTCAGGAATCGGTCTTTTGCGTCGCAAACCAGATATCAAATACAATAAAGAAACGGCAGATTTCGCGTCCTTACAGGAAATTCAGCTAGAAATATTAGGTAGTGTTTGTCAAACACTACGCAAAGGTGGTATAATAACTTATAGTACCTGTACTATTGTCTCAGAGGAGAATTTTCAAGTCGTTGAGGCGTTTTTAGAAAGTCATCCCGAGTTCGAGCAGGTAAAACTAGAACATGAATGTAAGGATATCATGAAAGACGGCTGTATCCTCATTACACCTGAATTGTATGGAAGTGATGGATTCTTCATCAGTCGATTTCGCAAGATATCAGATTAGGAAGGAACTGACACATGGAAATTTCATTATTAACAGATGTTGGTCAGAAACGAACAAATAACCAAGACTATGTCAACCACTATGTCAATAGAGCTGGACGTACCATGATTATTTTAGCTGATGGAATGGGAGGTCATCGCGCAGGGAATATCGCTAGTGAAATGGCGGTAACAGACCTAGGTATAGCTTGGGTCGATACCCAGATCGATACAGTCAATGAAGTGCGTGAATGGTTCGCCCATTACCTAGAAATTGAAAATCAAAAGATTCATCAACTTGGACAAGATGATGCCTATAAAGGAATGGGAACAACTCTAGAAGCTGTTGCTATTATTGGCAATCAGGCTATCTATGCTCATATTGGAGATTCTCGTATCGGTTTGATTCGTGGAGAAGAATACCACCAGTTAACGAGCGATCATTCCTTGGTCAATGAATTGCTCAAGGCAGGTCAATTGACACCTGAAGAAGCAGCTAGCCACCCACAGAAAAATATTATTACCCAGTCAATCGGTCAAAAAGATGAAATTCAGCCTGATTTTGGAATGATTACCCTTGAGCCGGGAGACTATCTCCTACTTAATAGTGATGGATTAACAAATATGATTTCAGGAAGTGAAATCTATGATATTGTAACCAGCGATATTCCTTTGGCAGATAAGGCAGCAACCTTGATCCGTTTTGCCAACAATGCTGGTGGATTGGACAATATCACAGTTGCCCTTATTGCTATTAATGAGGAGGCAACAGAATGATCCAAATCGGCAAGATTTTTGCCGGGCGGTATCGAATTATCAAACAAATTGGTCGAGGAGGCATGGCAGATGTCTATTTGGCTAAGGATTTGATTTTGGACGGTGAAGAAGTGGCAGTGAAGGTCCTGAGGACTAACTACCAAACAGACCCGATTGCTGTGGCGCGTTTCCAGCGGGAAGCGAGAGCCATGGCGGATCTGGACCATCCTCATATCGTTCGGATTACAGATATTGGTGAAGAAGAGGGGCAACAGTATCTCGCAATGGAATATGTTGCTGGGTTAGACCTCAAACGCTATATCAAGGAACATCACCCTCTTTCAAATGAAGAAGCGATTCGAATCATGGGACAAATCCTCTTGGCTATGCGCTTAGCTCATACTCGAGGAATTGTTCACAGAGATTTAAAACCGCAAAATATCCTTTTGACACCAGATGGGACTGCCAAGGTTACAGACTTTGGAATCGCAGTAGCCTTTGCAGAGACAAGTCTGACTCAGACCAACTCAATGCTAGGTTCCGTTCATTATTTGTCTCCAGAGCAGGCGCGTGGTTCTAAAGCAACTGTGCAGAGTGATATCTATGCTATGGGGATTATCTTCTATGAGATGCTGACAGGTCATATTCCTTACGATGGGGATAGTGCGGTGACCATTGCCCTCCAGCATTTCCAGAAGCCCTTGCCATCGGTTATAGCTGAAAATCCATCTGTACCTCAGGCTTTAGAAAATGTTGTTATCAAGGCAACTGCCAAGAAATTGACAGATCGCTACAAGTCAGTCGCTGAGATGTATGTGGATTTATCTAGTAGTTTGTCTTATAATCGTCGTAATGAACCAAAGCTGGTCTTTGACGATGCGACTAAGACGGACACCAAGACTCTTCCTAAAGTTCCACAAAGTACCTTGACTTCTATTCCTAAAGCTCCGGTACAAGAGGGAAGACCTCAACCTAAGCCCCAGCCTCATCAAACAGAAAAAACGGTACCTAGTCCAAAGCCAACCAAACGCCGTCGCATGAAAGCACGTTATCCAATTTTATTTGCGACCTTCTTGTTAGTTGTGGCATCTTTAGTATGGATTTTATATAGAACGCCCGCTACCATTGCCGTTCCAAAGGTGGCAGGTCAGACGGTTGCAGAGGCTAAAGAGGCTCTAAAAAAAGCCAATTTTGAGGTTGGTGAAGAAAAAGCAGAGGCCAGTGACAAGGTTGAAGAAGGTAGGGTTATTCGTACCGATCCTGATGCTGGTACAGCACGTAAAGAAGGAACAAAAATTAATTTGATTGTGTCTTCAGGTCAGCAGTCTTTCCAACTCGGAAATTATCTTGGAAGAAAATCTAGTGATGTAGTGGCAGATTTGAAAGGTAAGAAGGTTCCAGAAAATCTAATTAAGATTGAGGAAGAAGAATCCAACGAGATTGAAGCCGGTACAATCATGAAACAAAGTTTACCGGAAGGAACAACCTACGATCTTAGCAAGGCAACTCAAATAGTTCTGACTGTTGCTAAAAAAGTAAATTCTATTTCAATGCCAAGTTATATTGGTTCTAGCCGAGAATTTGCAGTCAATAATCTTACACAGATATATGAAGTTAAAAAAGCTAATATCGAAGTTGTAGAAGTGTCTATAGCTCCTGAAGGAACAGCTGAGGGGACTGTTGTAGAGCAAAGTCCAAAACCGGGTGAAAAGGTAGATTTAAACACCACTCGTGTTAAAATTTCTATTTATAAAGCGAAACAAACTCATTCTTCTTCAACTTCTTCATCCTCATCCTCTTCTTCGTCCTCAAGTTCTTCTCGGAAATCTAACGAACAAGGGGATGCAGAATCCACTCCAACACAGGGAAATCCGCAAGGTAATTCACAACGAGGAGATACTTCCCGAGACAATCCATAGTGATACTAGAATCTTTGTCATGATTTCGTGGCAAAGATTTTTTTTGACTCCAGATTTGTGATAGAATAGAGGGAGTTGATAAAAGGAGGAACGCATGGAAGAGTCAAAAGAATTAAATGCCGTCATCGATGTGATTATGCTAGCAGGGACCATTCTCTTAAAAAGTGGTTCAGAGATTCATCGTGTAGAAGATACCATGATCCGTATTGCGCATTCGCAGGGGATTGTGGATTGCAATGTTCTTGCTATGCCTGCCGCGATCTTTTTCTCCATTGAAAATACCAATATTTCGCGTATGAAGCGCGTGACCTCCTCTTCTTATAACATCGAAAAAGTCTGCGATGTCAACCAGATTTCTCGTCAGTTGGTAGGTGGAAAGCTTGGTTTAGAGACAGCCTTCAAGCAATTGACGGACTTGCAAGCCCAACCCCTTCCCTATACTAAGTTGCAGGTAACTCTGGCTGCGACCTTTAGTGCTCCTTTCTTTTCAATTATGTTTAGTGGAAATATCTACGACGCACTTGGGGCAGGAGTGGCGACCTTATTTGGTTTTGCCTTTTCTCTCTATGTGGAGAAGTTTATCCGAATTCCCTTTGTGACAGCCTTTGCTGGAGCCTTTGTCTTTGGGATGATTGCCCAATTTTGGGCTCGCTACACAGGTTTTCCTTCAACAGCGGATTTGATTATAGCTGGTGCGGTCATGCCTTTTGTACCAGGTATTGCTTTGACCAATGCGGTTCGTGATATTATGACCAACCACATAAACTCTGGTATGAGTAAGATGTTTGAATCTCTACTCATTACCCTTGCTTTAGGGGCGGGAACTTCTGTCGCCTTGGTATTGATGAACTAATATGACACTAACAACCTTTTTATTACAAGCAGTGGCAAGTCTTCTTGCCATTATCACTTTTTTAATCGTACTCAATGTGCAACGCTCTATGCTCTTACCTGGGGGGATTTTGGGCATGGCTGTCTGGTTAATCTATCTCTTGCTCAAGGAACCAACCAATGTCATTGTAGCCACCTTCATTGCGGCCATTATTGGTTCTTGTGTCAGCCAGATTTTAAGTATTCTTTATAAAACACCTGCTGTGGTCTTTATCTTGGCCATCTTGGCACCTCTGGTTCCGGGTTATCTCTCCTATCGGACAACTGCCTTTTTTGTGACAGGAGATTACAGTCATGCCATTGCTAGTGCAACCTTGGTTGTTATGTTGGCTTTGGTGATTTCCATTGGAATGGCTAGCGGAACAGTGATTCTTAGACTGTATTCCTACTTACGAAAACAGCATAATAGTTAGAATAATAAGCGACTTGATTTGGTGAATCAAGTCTTTTTTCTCTCTTTTACTGCCATTTGTGATAAAATAGTATAGAACGATTTTTTACAATGAATGATAAAACAGAGGTAAATATGACAATCGGTATTGATAAGATTGGTTTTGCGACCAGTCAATATGTCTTGAAATTACAAGACTTAGCAGAAGCGAGGGGAATTGACCCTGAAAAATTAAGTAAAGGACTCTTGCTCAAGGAATTGAGTATTGCACCCCTAACTGAGGACATCGTGACCTTGGCGGCTAGTGCAAGCGACTCTATTTTAACTGAGCAAGAAAGACAAGAAATTGATATGGTCATTGTGGCTACCGAGTCAGGAATTGACCAGAGTAAGGCTGCAGCCGTCTTTGTGCATGGCTTGCTGGGCATCCAGCCCTTTGCTCGTAGTTTCGAGATTAAAGAAGCTTGCTATGGAGCGACAGCTGCCCTTCATTATGCCAAATTGCATGTGGAAAATTCTCCAGAGTCCAAAGTCTTGGTCATTGCCAGTGATATTGCCAAATATGGTATTGAAACTCCGGGAGAACCCACTCAGGGTGCTGGCAGTGTGGCCATGTTGATTACACAGAATCCACGCATTATGGCCTTTAATAACGATAATGTGGCTCAGACTCGTGACATTATGGATTTCTGGCGTCCAAATTACTCTACAACTCCTTATGTAAATGGTGTTTATTCTACCCAGCAATACTTGGATAGTTTGAAAACGACTTGGCTTGAATACCAAAAACGTTACCAGCTTACCTTAGATGATTTTGCAGCTGTTTGCTTCCACTTGCCTTACCCTAAATTAGCGCTAAAAGGCTTGAAAAAAATCATGGATAAGAGCCTGTCTCAAGAGAAAAAAGACCTCTTGCAAAAGCATTTTGACCAGTCTATTCTCTACAGTCAAAAGGTGGGGAATATCTACACAGGATCTCTCTTCCTCGGACTCTTGTCTCTATTGGAAAATACAGATAGCTTGAAGGCTGGGGATAAAATTGCCCTTTATAGTTACGGAAGTGGGGCTGTAGCTGAGTTATTCAGTGGTGAATTGGTTGAAGGATATGAAGCTTATCTGGATAAAGACCGCTTGAACAAACTTGACCAACGAACTGCCTTATCCGTTGCAGACTATGAAAAGGTCTTCTTTGAGGAAGTAGACTTGGATGAAACAAACTCTGCCCAGTTTGCTGGCTATGAAAATCAAGATTTTGCCTTGGTTGAAATTGTGGACCACCAACGCCGTTATAGCAAGGTTGAAAAATAATGAAGATAAGTTGGAATGGATTTTCTAAAAAATCATACCATGAGCGCCTTGAGCTGTTAAAAGCTCAGGCGCTCCTTAGTCCTGATAAGCAAACTAGTTTGGAGCAGGATGAACAGATGAGTGTGGCTGTTGCAGACCAGCTGAGTGAGAATGTAGTGGGAACTTTTTCTCTACCTTATTCGCTTGTTCCAGAGGTTCTTGTCAATGATCAGGAATACACCGTTCCCTATGTGACAGAAGAACCCTCTGTGGTTGCAGCGGCTAGCTATGCCAGTAAAATCATCAAGCGAGCAGGTGGCTTTACTGCTCAAGTACATGATCGTCAGATGATTGGGCAGGTAGCACTTTATCAAGTTGCTGAACCTGAACAAGTACAAGAGAAGATTACCAGTAAGAAAGCGGAGCTCTTAGAACTTGCCAATCAAGCCTATCCTTCTATCGTTAAACGAGGAGGTGGGGCACGTGATTTGCATGTCGGGCAGATTAAAGGTGAAACAGACTTTCTCGTTGTTTATCTCCATGTCGATACCCAGGAAGCCATGGGAGCCAATATGCTCAACACCATGCTGGAAGCTTTGAAACCTGTCTTAGAAGAACTCGGTCAGGGACAAAGTCTCATGGGAATCCTGTCCAACTACGCGACCGATTCTCTAGTGACAGCCAGCTGTCGCATCGCCTTTCGCTATTTGAGTCGCCAAAAGGATCAAGGACGAGAAATTGCAGAGAAGATAGCCTTGGCTAGTCAGTTTGCGCAGGCTGATCCTTACCGAGCTGCTACCCACAATAAAGGGATTTTTAATGGTATTGATGCCATTTTGATTGCCACTGGTAATGACTGGCGTGCTATTGAGGCAGGAGCTCATGCTTTTGCCAGTCGAGACGGGCGCTACCAAGGTCTTAGTCAATGGACGCTGGACCTTGAAAGAGAAGAATTGGTTGGTGAGATGACCCTGCCTATGCCTGTAGCGACAAAGGGTGGCTCTATCGGTCTCAACCCTCGTGTAGCCCTCAATCATGAACTGCTGGGAAATCCATCTGCTAAAGAATTAGCTCAGATTATCGTGTCTATCGGTCTCGCCCAAAACTTTGCGGCCCTCAAAGCCTTGGTGAGTACAGGGATCCAGCAAGGCCACATGAAATTGCAGGCCAAATCCCTAGCTCTCCTTGCAGGTGCCAGTGAATCCGAGGTTGCTCCTCTGGTTGAGCGACTTATCGCAGATAAAACCTTTAACTTAGAGACAGCCCAGCGCTATCTCGAAAACTTAAGATCATAAAAAAACTCAGACGAATCGGTCTGAGTTTTCTTGTGCTTATACTCTTCGAAAATCAAATTCAAACCACGTCAGCTTCGCCTTGCCGTACTCAAGTACAGCCTGCGGCTAGCTTCCTAGTTTGCTCTTTGATTTTCATTGAGTATTAAATACTTTTTCCAGGTAATAGGGTAACTGGTAAGAAGTAGCCTGTTGTCGCAACTTCCTTACCTTCGATCTTCTGCAAGAGAAGATCAACAGTGAGGCAGGCAATCTCTTGCAAAGGTTGCTTAATTGTTGTCAAATGAGGGTAGTAGTTCTCGATAAAATAGGTCCCATCGTAGCCGATGACTTTGAGCTCTTCAGGAACAGAAATGCCTAGTTCTTGAGCAATTTTAATGACCAGAATAGCTGTCAAATCATCTGAAGCAAAAATGGCATCTGGCTTTTGTCGAGTCAAGATATTCTTGATTTCCATTTCTTTTCTGACAGGAGAAAAGTCACTGGAAACATTGATAATAGGTGCTTTGGGGAGAACAGATGCAAAGCCAGCGTGGCGTAGTCCAGTTGGCGAGTTAGAATTGTCATTTCCTGTAATCATGATGATAGACTGGGCGCCTGTCTTGACTAAGGTCTGGGCAGCAAGAACCCCACCAGCGTAGTTGTCAGAGGAAACGACTGGAATGTCTGGCGATAGGTTTCGGTCAAAGGAAATAATCGGTGCTGTCACACGATTGTAGTCTTCAATTCCTAAGTTGTGACTACCAGAAATGATACCGTCCACCTGATTGGCTTCCAGCATTTCGATGTACTCGCGTTCTTTTTCAGAATCATGCTCACTGTTGCAGATGATGGTCTTATAACCATTTTTGAAGAGTTGGTGTTCCAGCTTATCAATCAATTCTGCGTAGAAAACGTTGGAAATATTTGGGAAAATCAAGCCGATTAATTTAGCCGATTTTCCTTGCAGACTACGAGCTAGGTTGTTGGGTTTATAGCCCAATTCCCGCATGGCTTCATTGACCTTTTGAATAGTTTTCTCTGATAAATAGCCTTTTTTATTGATAACCCGAGAAACGGTAGTAGGGCTGACGCCTGCAAGTTTGGCGACATCAGTTAGTTTTGCGACCATAATCTAATTCATAGTAAGTTCCAGTTGGGTTTCCAGATTTGATCAGGATACCATTTTGGTCCGCATGTGGGAAGACACGACCAGAAAATACTTTTTCTCCTTTATTGATGAAAATTTCAAAGACAGAGTTATCGATGAAGATTGTAGCAGTAGTAGCCTGGTTATCGATTGGGCAAGAACGAGTTGTCCCAAATTCTTGAGCGTACTGTTCACCAGCTTGGCTACGATCCACTGTCACTTGACCATTTACAAGGTCAAAGTTGATTGAAAGTCCCTTGCCTTCTTTATCAGCAAGTAAGACAATCTCGCTCTGGCTATTGGCTTCCAAGTTGAGTTCAAGTTCGTAAGTGTTATTGGTTTGGGCACGATTTGAGAAGGCTTCTTCAGAAGCACGAAGGTCCTTGACAGCTGCGACTGGGTATTGGTAGAGTTTACCGTCTTTGATAGTGAGTTCTTTGACCAAAGAGAAGGTTCCTTGGTGGTCAAAACGATCAGAAGGGTAAGAAACATCTGGCAAACCAAGCCAGCTAACAGCTAGAGCACGTCCATCAGGAGAGTTGAAGGCTTGAGTTGCATAGGCTTCGAAACCATAGTCCATGTTTTGAAGTTGAGACACATCTACCATTTTGGCATTTTCAGGGTCAAAGG
The DNA here is from genome assembly GCF_024295905.1 of Streptococcus sp. CF7_Ac1-12. GTDB lineage: Bacteria > Bacillota > Bacilli > Lactobacillales > Streptococcaceae > Streptococcus > Streptococcus mitis_AP. The sequence goes on from NZ_JANCPG010000005.1 coordinate 73,068, forward strand.
AAGCCCCAATCTTATACATATTTGGATAGATATTATCGTAATCTAGAACTTTCTTATCCAATCCTTGTGGGCAGTAAAGAAGGACAGGTTGCTCCCCTACAAAGATCAGATTTGGGCATTCCATCATATAGGCAGTGCGGTCGTTAGCAAAGTCAAGGTCGCCAACAGCTTGCCAGTTTGTGTAGTCGTTGTCAATAGCTTTGTAGAGACGAACGAAGCCTTTTTTCTCCAAATCTTGTCCACCGACGATGGCATAGTATTGACCTTTAAAATTAAAAATTTGCGGATCGCGGAAGTGGTCAGTAGAGTCTGCTGGCTGGTCGATCAAGATCTTGTCAATCTTCGTAATCTTGCCATCCTTGTCCATCAAAGCACCGATTTGGTACGGGTGACGGATCCAGTTTTCATCGCGGACATTTCCTGTATAAAATAGGAACAAGTTATCGCCAAACTGCATGGCAGAACCAGAGTAGGCACCGTGGCTATCTAATGGAGTATCTGGTAAAACTTTGATTCCAGTTTCTTTAAAGTGAATCAAATCATCACTTTCTAGCTGTGCCCAAGATTTTAAACCGTGGGCTGCACCAAAAGGAAAATTCTGGTAAAAGAGGATCCACTTGCCATCAAAGTAAGAAAAGCCATTTGGGTCGTTGAGAAGTCCTGTTTTTGGCTCAACATGGTAATGAGTATGCCATGGAGATTGTGCCATATTTTTCTTTATATTTTGAATTTCTTCTTGCGTCCAATCTTCATAGGGTCTATAACGACGCTCAGTTGTCCATTCCATTCATTCATTCCTCCAAAAATCTTATCACTTTTAATAGTAACCGTTTTCGATTAAAAATGCAAGCCTTTTATGTTAAAAAAGAGAAAAAACTGCCAAACGTTTATCATAAATCAAAAGCAGGAAATCAATCATCTATCTGCAGAAAATTGAAAGAAAGTGAAATAAAATCCTTTTTAACTCAGATTTTAAACTATTTTTTTAAAGAACACTTTCATAAAACTCTCACAATATATCAAAACAAAGGACCTTACTCTAAGAAACAAATATTTTTTCTGCAAAACGCTTGACATATTTTTGAAACATGATAAAATAAAAGTCGTAGGGCGAATAAAATCGCTTTCAAACAATAACAAAATTCTATAATAAGGAGATTTTTGCAAATGAACAATCAGGAAATTGCAAAAAAAGTCATCGATGCCTTGGGCGGACGTGAAAATGTCAACAGTGTTGCCCACTGTGCGACTCGTCTTCGTGTCATGGTCAAAGATGAAGGAAAAATCAATAAAGAAGTGATTGAGAACTTGGAAAAAGTTCAAGGTGCTTTCTTTAACTCAGGTCAATACCAAATCATCTTTGGTACAGGTACAGTTAACAAAATGTACGATGAAGTTGTTGCACTTGGTTTGCCAACATCATCTAAAGATGATATGAAAGCAGAAGCTGCCAAACAAGGGAACTGGTTCCAACGTGCTATCCGTACTTTCGGTGACGTTTTCGTTCCAATCATCCCAGTTATCGTAGCAACAGGTCTTTTCATGGGTGTACGTGGTCTATTGACTGCTCTTGGAATGACACTTCCAGCTGACGTGACAACTTACACGCAAATCTTGACAGATACAGCCTTTATCATCTTGCCAGGTTTGGTTGTGTGGTCAACCTTCCGTGTATTCGGTGGAAATCCAGCCGTTGGTATCGTTCTTGGTATGATGCTTGTTTCTGGCTCGCTTCCAAACGCTTGGGCAGTCGCTTCAGGTGGTGAAGTAACAGCTATGAACTTCTTTGGTTTCATCCCTGTTGTTGGTTTGCAAGGTTCTGTTCTTCCAGCCTTCATCATCGGGGTTGTCGGAGCTAAATTTGAAAAAGCTGTCCGCAAGGTTGTTCCAGATGTCATTGACCTCTTGGTAACGCCATTTGTTACACTTTTGGTCATGTCTATCCTTGGACTCTTTGTCATTGGACCGGTCTTCCACGTCGTTGAAAACTACATCCTTATCGCTACAAAAGCGATCCTCAGCTTGCCATTTGGTCTTGGTGGTTTCTTGATTGGTGGGGTTCACCAATTGATCGTTGTGTCAGGTGTGCACCACATCTTCAACTTGCTTGAAGTTCAATTGCTTGCTGCTGACCATGCTAACCCATTCAACGCGATCATCACAGCTGCTATGACAGCTCAAGGTGCTGCGACTGTTGCGGTTGGTGTTAAAACTAAAAATCCAAAACTAAAAACACTTGCTTTCCCAGCTGCTCTTTCTGCCTTCCTAGGTATTACAGAGCCTGCTATTTTCGGGGTTAACTTGCGCTTCCGTAAACCATTCTTCCTTTCATTGATTGCTGGTGCAATCGGTGGTGGATTGGCTTCTATCCTTGGACTTGCAGGTACTGGTAATGGTATCACCATCATCCCTGGTACAATGCTTTACATCGGTAACGGACAACTTGCACAATACCTTCTTATGGTAGCTGTATCATTCGTTCTTGGTTTTGCTCTTACTTATATGTTTGGTTATGAGGATGAAAAAGAAGTTGCTACTGAAGTAGAGACAGAACGTTTGGTCCAAGAAGAAACAACTGGTAACATTCCAGCAGCTCTTCAAAATGAAACACTTGTAACTCCTATCGTTGGTGACGTTGTAGCTCTTGCTGATGTCAATGACCCAGTCTTCTCAAGTGGAGCTATGGGACAAGGTATCGCTGTGAAACCTAGCCAAGGTGTGGTTTATGCACCAGCTGATGCTGAAGTTTCAATCGCCTTTGCGACAGGTCACGCCTTTGGTTTGAAAACAACTAATGGTGCTGAAGTCTTGATCCACGTTGGTATCGACACTGTAACAATGAACGGTGAAGGTTTCGAACAAAAAGTTGCTCAAGGTGACAAGGTAAAAGCTGGCGATGTTCTTGGAACATTTGACTCAAACAAAATCGCCGCAGCTGGTCTTGATGATACAACAATGGTTATTGTTACAAACACAGCTGACTTCTCTTCAGTAGCTCCAATCGCAACAGGTTCAGTTGCGAAGGATGATGCTCTTATCGAAGTGAAAGCCTAATACTCTTCGAAAATCAAATTCAAACCGTGTCAGCTTCGCCTTGCCGTACTCAAGTACAGCCTTCGGCTAGCTTCCTAGTTTGCTCTTTGATTTTCATTGAGTACTACATTCCCTCTCAAAATGAAAACGAACAAATGACATGTTTGTTCGTTTTTGCTTGAATGGTAAGATTTACAGAGAAAAATCTAAAAAATTGAGAAACTTAGATTTTTAAAATATGCTATAATAAAGAAAATAAAAACAAGAGGTTTATCATGACAAAATTATATGGAAGCTTGGAAGCGGGCGGTACAAAGTTTGTCTGTGCTGTCGGTGATGAAAACTTTAACGTTGTAGAAAAAACACAATTTCCAACAACAACTCCAATCGAAACAATCGATAAAACCATCGAGTTCTTTTCAAAATTCGATAACCTTGCTGGCCTTGCAGTTGGTTCATTTGGTCCGATTGATATTGACAAAAACTCAAAAACTTATGGCTTTATCACAACAACTCCAAAACCTCACTGGGCAAATGTGGACTTGCTTGGTGCCCTTCGTAGAGCCCTAAACGTGCCAATGTACTTCACAACAGACGTAAACAGTTCTGCCTATGGTGAAGTGGTTGCCCGTAACAATGCTGGTGGCCGTATCGAAAACTTGGTTTACTATACAATCGGTACTGGTATCGGTGCTGGTGTTATCCAACGTGGTGAGTTTATCGGTGGTGTGGGTCACCCTGAAATGGGACACTACTATGTGGCTAAACACCCAATGGATATTGAAAAAGAATTCAACGGTGTTTGTCCATTCCACAAAGGATGTTTGGAAGGCTTTGCGGCTGGACCAAGTCTCGAAGCTCGTACAGGTATTCGTGGTGAAAATATTGAACTCAACAGCTCTGTCTGGGATGTTCAAGCCTACTACATTGCTCAAGCAGCGGTTAATGCTACAGTGACATTCCGCCCAGACGTGATTGTCTTTGGTGGTGGAGTCATGGCTCAACAACACATGCTGGACCGTGTCCGTGAGAAATTCACAGCTCTTCTTAATGGCTACCTACCAGTACCAGATGTGCGTGACTACATTGTGACGCCAGCAGTCGCAGGAAATGGTTCTGCCACACTTGGGAACTTTGTTCTTGCAAAAGAAGTCTCAAAATAAAGCACAAAATCCGCTTGGGAAACCAAACGGATTTTTTACATGTTAAAGCATTTGCCAGAAGAAGTCAATAATATAGGTCAGACCGTAGGTATAAACCACCAAGGTAAAGGGTTTGGTCAGAATGATGATGGTCATATAGCGCTTAAAACTCATCTTGGTCAGTGCAGCTAGCATACAGAGAAAGTCAGCTGGACTAATCGGCCAAATCATCATAAAAATAAAGAAACGGTCAAAACGATTGCCCTTGTCCAACCAGCCGATATACTTGTCATAGGTGCGCTTGCTGACGACAGACTGGACAAAGGCAGCCCCATAGAGGCGCACCAGATAAAAGATAATGGCACAGCCAATCACGATGCCAATATAGTTGTAGATAGTCCCGATGATGTGTCCGTAGATAAAGACCCCTGCTACCGAGGTCAAGGCCCCTGGGATGATAGGGACGACCGTCTGTAAAATCTGTAAAAAGATAAAGAGAGGTGGCCCCCAGATACCTGCCTGCTGGATAAAGGCAGAGAGGGTTTCCTTAGACTGTAAAATCCCAGCCTGATAAGCCCAAATACAGAAAATCAAACTCCCAACCCCACCGACAATCGATGAGATATTGATAACTTGCTGTAAAAGGGGAGAAACAGCTTTCATTTGTTTATCCTGTGACATGTAAACTCCTCATAGATAGTATATTTCTACTATACCATATTTTAGAGGAGAAAGGGGGAAGATTGCTTTTGCAAGAGGAAGAGTGATGGAATTTGAGGCTAAACATGCTATAATATAGGGAGTGGACAAGTAGCAAAGGAGAGAGTATGATACAGGTAAAACCAGAACTGGAGATAGAAAAACAACTGATCAACCAACTGGTAACTGGGGAAAGTCAATGGACTTACAGAGATGACCTTAAAACTGAAGAGCAATTATGGGAAAACTTCTTTGAAAAGCTAGCCCAGAACAATGTGCCTCTATTGGCAGATCATCCCCTGACAGAACAGGAAAAATGCCAGATAAAGAATCAACTGAACTTTGTTAGCTACTATGATGCGGCCAAGTGGTTGGTCGGCGAAAATGGCATTGCCAAGGTTGAGGTTCAGAGAGAAGATGCTAGTTTGGGGACTATCCGTTTATCTGTCATTTGGCGAGACAATATCGCAGCTGGTAAGTCTAGTTATGAGGTTGTCAACCAAGTTGAGAGAGATAAGATAAATCCTCAGGATCAAGACCGCAGGCTAGATGTGACCCTCTTGATTAATGGCCTTCCAATGATTCAGATCGAGCTTAAAAGTCCCAGAGTTGCTTTTCTAGATGCCTTTCATCAAATCAAGAAGTATGACCGCGAAGGCAAGTTCCGTGGCATCTACTCTAGCTTACAGATGTTTGTTGTGACCAATAAAGTAGACACACGCTATATCGCTGCAGCTAGGGAAAATAAACTCAACAAGCAATTTCTAACCAAGTGGGTGGATAAAGACAACCAACCCATAACGAGCTTGACCAGCTTTGCCCACGAAGTCCTTTCCATACCTCGTGCTCATCAGATGGTCATGCAGTATTCTGTTCTTGATGATAGTAAGAAGGCTCTTATCCTTCTGCGTCCTTACCAGATCCACGCCATCGAAGCAGTGCAAGAAGCTTCTCGCCAGCAAGCATCAGGATATGTCTGGCATACGACAGGTTCAGGGAAGACCTTGACCTCCTATAAGGTAGCGCGGAATCTCCTTCAGATTCCATCCATCCAAAAGACGATTTTTGTCGTTGACCGCAGGGACTTGGACCAACAGACTACATCGTCCTTTCTCTCCTATGCGACCAATGATGTCATTGATATTGATGAGACGGATAATACTCATGATTTAGTCAAGCGACTGGGAAGCAATGATAAGCGTGTCGTGGTGACCACCATCCAGAAAATTACTACCATGATGCGTAAGTTTGAGCAAGGACTTTACCAGCGTGATGCGGACAAAATCAAGGGTCTTCGAGTGGCCTTTGTCGTGGATGAATGCCACCGTGCCGTAACGCCTCAAACACAAAAAGACATTAAGGTCTTTTTCCCACAGTCGCTTTGGTATGGTTTTACAGGCACACCTATCTTTAAGGAAAATAAACGCCAGCAGGTCGGTGACCTAGCTCAAACCACCCAGCAACAGTACGGTGACCGTCTCCATGAGTATACAGTCAAGGAAGCTATCCATGATGGAGCAGTTTTAGGTTTTAAGGTGGATTATCGCAATACCCTCATCACGGATAAATCCGAAAAGGACATACCAGATATTGTCTACGAGGATGAGGAGCATATGTTGGAAGTCTTGGATGCTATTATCAATAAATCCCGCCAACAGCTAGGCTTCCAAAAGGGAGTAGGTAAGACCTATAATGCTATCCTGACTGTCAAGTCAATCCCTCAAGCCCAAGCCTACTACGACCTCCTCAAACGGGTCAAGGCTGGGGAGACGAGAGTCAAGGTATCGGAAAGGGTTAAGCAGGTCCTTCCTGACTTTCCAAAGGCGACCATCACCTACTCGGTCACAGAAAATGAAGAAGACTCAAGAGCCAATCAAGACCACATGAAGCAAGTCTTAGAGGACTACAACCAAGAGTTTGATACCCACTTTACCATGGCGGATCTTCGTGGCTTTAATACGGATGTCAATAACCGCCTAGCTCGAAAGCAGGACAAATACCTCTATCGCAATGAACAGTTGGACTTGGTTATCGTGGTCAATCGTCTCTTAACAGGATTTGATGCCCCTTGTCTGTCAACTCTCTTTATCGACCGCAAGTCTATGCAACCGCAGGACTTGATTCAGGCTTTTAGTCGAACCAATCGAATATTTGATAGCAGTAAGACCTACGGTCATATCATCACCTTCCAAAAGCCCCTAGCCTTTAAGGAAGCCGTAGATAATGCCCTCAAGCTCTACTCAAATGGTGGTGAAAACGAGGTCCTAGCTCCGAGTTGGGAAGAGGAGAAGAGAAACTTTTTGAGGAGTTGCAGTGATTTCAAAAATCTTGCTACTGATGACTATGTGAATGGTCTAGATTTCGAGCAAGTCTCTACGCCTGAGTTGAGGAAACTAGCTAAAACCTATCAATCCTTTGATAAATATCTAGCCTCTATCCGAGTGTATAAAGAGTATGATGAGGAAGAGCTTTACAGTCAGACAGGACTTGATGGAGAAAAGTTGGAAAGGTATCTGGGTCTTTATCGAAATGTCCTTGCTGAATTAAAAAGCCGAGTAGAGGATGATGACGATGGTGAACCACTTGATATCCACTATGAACTGGAGTCTATCCAAGTGGATGAGATCAACTATGCCTATATCTTAACCTTGATTCAAAGCCTGATTGAACAAGGTCAAAGTCAAGAAAAGAACCTAAGCGCTCAAGATAGGGAAGCCGTGGATAACTATATTCAGAGTCTTGAGAAGACCAATCCAAATCTTGCCCAGATCATCACTGAACTGTGGAGAGAAGTTCAAGACTATCCAGAAAGCTATCGTGGTCAGTCTATCGCAAATATCTTGGATCAGATGATCGAGGCGGTCATCCAGCAACACATCCAAGTCTTTAGCAAGCGCTGGTATGTCGGCGAAGATGAACTCCGTTACTATGTCGAACACTACCGTAAGGGAGCTAAAAAACAACTAGGAGAAAGCCAGTTGACTAAGAGCCAGCGCTATCAGGACTATAAGTTAGAGGTGGCGGATGCCCTCAATCCTCTCCTCTATAAAAAACAAATCAAGGAAGCCTATACTCAGCTAGTAGAGGAAGTCATTGAGCCGTTGAGGGTTGGGAGATAAGGGAATAAATTATGGATAAATTGTTGGATAGTTTGCAAAATGTGTTTGGTAATAGATTTCTGGAATATTTTATGGAACAAGACAAGAAACATAAATATTTAAAATTGGGTGACTATCAAAAGATAATTCAGAAATTTATTGAGGATGAACAGTTATTTCGAACTAACTATTATAGTGGGAACCATGTTCATTTCACTCGTTTTCTGCTTGTTAGCATTGAGAAATTTAAAAATAATGATAGAACAATCGATTTTACAGAGTTAGATCATAAAGGTAAATTGATTTGGCAATTAGAACATATTATACCTCAAAGTAAATTTGAACCAGGAGATTCTAACAAGAATAATTTAGGGAATTTAACTTTATTACATGGAGATTTAAATGTAAAAATTTCAAACGAAAATTTTGAAGAAAAAAAGAAAGTCTTACATGAAGAAGATGAGTCAAAGTTTTACATTAATGAAGTTTTTAGAAGAAATAATTTTAAGAAATCTGATATTGATAAGAGATCAAGTGATTTAAAAAATGATTTAGTTGATATTATTAATAATCATTTTGATGCTTATTGTGAAAAAGTGTTGAAAATAAAGAATGAATCTAACGTGTTAAAACAGTCAGAAAGAAGTGATTATGAAAAATCAGAATAGAAAAATTCCCAAAATTAGATTTAACAGATTTAATAGTGTTTGGGAAGAAGATAGAATTGCAGATATAGTCAAAATATCTGCTGGTGGTGATGTAGATAAAGTAAAATTGAAGGAAAGTGGAAAATATCCTGTTATTGCAAATGCTTTGACAAACAAAGGAATCGTTGGATTTTATGAAGATTATAAAGTGAAAGCTCCTGCAGTGACTGTTACGGGTCGTGGAGATGTTGGATATGCAGTAGCAAGACATGAAAATTTTACTCCAATTGTTAGACTCCTGACTCTTCAATCGGAAAAAATTGATGTTGATTATCTTGAAAATCAGATTAATTCTATGAGAATTTTAAATGAATCTACGGGTGTTCCTCAATTGACAGCTCCACAACTTGGGAACTACAAAGTGTATCATCCTAAAATTGAAGAACAATCCGCCATTGGCTCCCTCTTCCGTACCCTAGATGATCTTTTGGTAAGCTACAAAGATAATCTAGCCAACTATCAATCTCTCAAGATGACCATGCTCTCCAAGATGTTTCCAAAAGTTGGACAGACAGTCCCTGAGATTCGTTTAGATGGATTTGAAGATGAGTGGGAGAAAGGAACAATTGGAGAGTTTGGCTCTTTCTATTATGGAAAAAGTGCACCGAAATGGTCAGTGACTGATGAGGCAACAACACCGTGTGTACGTTATGGCGAGTTGTATACAAAATTCTCCACAAAAATAGATAAAATATACTCGTACACATCAATTCCTAAAGAAAATTTGAAATTGAGTTCTGGTAATGAGGTATTAGTACCTCGGGTTGGTGAAAATCCATTAGATTTTGCAAATTGTAGTTGGTTGTCACTGAAAGGTGTTGCAATTGGTGAAATGATTTCCGTATATAATACACCTAACAATCCGTTGTTTATCGCATATTATTTTAATGCAAAAATGAAAAAAGAGTTTGCCAAACGAGTTGAAGGTGGAAGTGTAGCAAATCTTTATTACACATACTTAGAGAATATTTCAATATCTGTGCCATCTCTTCCTGAACAACAAGCCATCGGCACTTACTTCTCAAACCTAGATAACCTCATCAACTCTCACCAAGAAAAAATTTCTCAGCTAGAAACACTCAAAAAGAAACTTTTACAGGATATGTTTATTTAAGGAGGAATCATGTATAGCTCTATTAAAGAATTAATTGAAAATATAGAATCCGAAAAGAAAAGACTTCAAGATATCTTTAGTCAATTAGCTGATTATGAAAAAGAAGCATATGAGAATCAATATCAGCAAGTAGATAATGATTTTTCATCTCTTATTGATTTGATTAATAACGAATTAGATGATGAGTTTTTATCTGGTGATGTGACAGAAAAGTATAAAAAACTACGTGAGAATTGGTTAAGAAATATATTTAGTTGTCATGGTAGTGATGTTTATACGTATGAAACAAATCTACCTCAAATTTTAAAGGATTTTAAAGCAATTAAACTTTTCTCTTTCATTGCTAAAATAGATTCTACGACTGTTATTATAGGAGCTAACGGAGCAGGGAAAACTAGTCTTATTAATGAATTAAGAAAGAATAGTATAGATGAGATGTATGTCTTACCTGCTCAAAAACTATTGTATTTTGTGTCTAATACCCACAATCGTAATGGAATTACTAAAGAAAAATACATTCAAGATTTGAAAGAGGTGAATATTAAATATGACACGATTGAAATACAGACTCACCAGATTGAAGATGATTTTTCGGGCACTTTTACTAAACTGATAACACTGTGGGTAAAAGATTTTGCAAAAGTAATGACTGATAATGCTAGGGTAGTAGGAGAGGTGTCCATTGCTTTATTGGACAGAGTGGAGCAAATATGGAATCAAATTTTCCCAGAAATAACATTTTATCCTGAATCTGATGATAGAGTTTTAGAAGTTGTAAGAAATGGAGATAAATATAGTATAAATGGCCTTAGCGATGGGGAACGCTGTGTATTATTTTATATTGGTAACGTTCTTCTTGCTCCAGAAAATAGCTATATTGTGGTTGATGAACCTGAAACATTTCTAAACGCAGCTGTCTATAATGAATTATGGGATTTGCTAATATCAGAGCGACATGATTGTCAATTTATTTTTGCTTCGCATAATATGGATTTTGTCCAATCAAGAACAAATGCTACTTATATATGGTGTAAGAAATTTGAAGCACCTTACAACTTGGAATACCAGAAATTAGATGATTCTCTAAATTTACCTTTGAAATTATTAACCGAAGTATCAGGTACAAAGAAACCAATACTATTTTGTGAAGGAACTAAAAATAGTATAGACTATCAGATTTATTCCAAATTATTTAGTGATTTTTGTTTTGTAAAACCAGTTCAAGGACATAAACAGGTCATCCAGCATACAAAAGCCTATAATAATTTACAACTTTTACATGGTAATACAGCATACGGAATTATAGATAATGATTGGATGGATAAAAGTAGTATTCAAGTGTACAAAGAACAGGGTATTTTTGTTCTTCCATTTAATGAAGTAGAGATGATACTTGTTGATGAAGAAGTCGTGAAGTCATGCTTACATTTTGATGATGACAAAGAAAAACAACAAAAAATTAAAAATCTTCAACAAAGTATCATTGAATCTTGTAAAGAAAAGAAAGATAAAATAATAAGTATTGCCTTGAAAAAAAGACTCGATGAATTTTTGGAAGGTAGCTGTATTCAAAATAATAAACCTAGTAAAGAGGATGTTGAAGAATTTTTTAAAAGTTTAGTAGATGAATTTGATGTATCTTCAACGGTTGATAATATAACTTCTATCGTTGAAGCAAGTTTGGCTTCATCTGATTTTTCAAGGATATTAAAGATTTGTAACCTAAAAAAAGAAATAATTGATTACAGAGGAAATACAGAAGTAGTTCCAAACTTTAAAGATAAAGCTTTAAGACGTATTGCATTGGATAGTGATTTACAGAAAAAATTACGTCAAAAATATTTTGAAGAATTAGAAATGAAATTATTGAAGCAATAGATAGATTTTTAAATTTATAAAAAAGAAAGAAACATTATGGAAACAACACAAACGTCCCAGTCGCTTTACCAAGCCCTGTGGAACTCAGCGGATGTTCTCCGCTCTAAGATGGATGCTAATGACTATAAGTCCTATCTTTTGGGTATGGTCTTTTATAAGTATCTGTCAGATAAGATGCTCTTTTTCGTGGCGGAGACTATGGAGGAGGGGAGTGAGAGTCTAGAGGCTGCTCTTGAGATCTATCGTAACTACTATGAGGATGCGGGCACCCATGAGGATCTTCTTGCAGTTATGAAGGATGAACTCAACTATAGTATCAAGCCTGAGTTGACCTTTACGGCTCTGGTAGCGCGTGTCAATGAGGGGACTTTCCAGTTGGAAGATTTGGCTCAGGGTTTTCGTGATATCGAGCAGAGTGACGAACTCTATGAAAATCTCTTTGAAGATATTGATCTCTATTCCAAAAAGTTAGGGGCAACTCCGCAAAAGCAAAACCAAACGGTGGCGGCAGTTATGAAAGAGTTGGCTGTGCTAGATGTAGCTGGTCATGCTGGCGATATGCTGGGGGATGCTTATGAGTATCTGATTGGTCAGTTTGCGACTGACTCAGGTAAGAAGGCTGGTGAGTTCTATACACCTCAGCCTGTTGCCAAGCTCATGACCCAGATTGCCTTTTTGGGTCGTGAGGATCAGCTAGGCTTTACCATCTATGATGCGACTATGGGGTCTGGCTCTCTCTTGCTCAATGCCAAGAAATACTCTCACAAACCGCAGACAGTGGTCTACTTTGGGCAGGAGCTCAATACCTCAACCTATAACTTGGCTCGGATGAACATGATTCTACACGGTGTTCCTGTTGAGAATCAATTCCTCCACAATGCCGATACACTGGATGAAGACTGGCCTACTCAAGAGCCGACCAACTTTGACGGTGTTCTCATGAATCCTCCCTACTCTGCCAAGTGGTCCGCAAGTTCTGGCTTTATGGCGGATCCTCGTTTCTCTCCTTTTGGGAAACTGGCTCCCCAGTCCAAGGCTGATTTTGCCTTTCTCTTGCATGGTTACTACCATCTCAAGCAGGATAATGGAGTTATGGCTATCGTTCTTCCCCACGGTGTTCTTTTCCGTGGAAATGCGGAGGGGACCATTCGTAAGGCCTTGTTAGAAGAAGGAGCCATTGATACGGTTATCGGTCTACCTGCCAATATCTTCTTTAATACTAGCATTCCGACTACGGTCATCATTCTCAAAAAGAACCGTACCAATCGTGATGTTTACTTTATCGATGCCTCTAAGGAGTTTGATAAAGGGAAAAACCAGAATATCATGACGGATGCTCATATCGAGAAGATTTTAGAGGCCTACAAGTCTCGTGAGGAGATTGACAAGTTTGCCCATTTAGCAAGATATGAAGAAATTGTCGAAAATGATTATAACCTCAATATCCCTCGCTATGTAGATACCTTTGAGGAAGAAGAAGTTGAACCGCTGACAGATATCGTCAGTAAGATTAATACGACAAATAAAGCAATCCAAAACCAAACCGCTTCCCTACTCGAGATGCTGAACCAACTCCACGGAACCACACCAGAAGCCGATGTTGAACTCAAAAAGTTTTTGAAAGAGTTTGAAGGGTGATGGGGGAAGGAGTTAGATACGTCAATCTGATTTGAAATTCCAGCCAAATTAACTTTTGGCTGGTTTTTGTTTTCTAAAGATGATATAATTAAATTACCTATTAGGTAATTTAATTTGAACAGAAAGGGACATATGAAGCTTATCTATACAAACAAAACTGTTAAAAAGCAGTGCACAGAGCTGAGACAGGCGAAAAAAGATTTTTCGGATAAGATTGCTGTAAAATTGCATCAGTTGATCAACTTTTTGGAAGCGGTGGATTCTTTGGCTAGTGTGAAAGATTTTCCTAAGTATCACTTTCACCAACTAAAGGGAAAGAAACAGGGACAGTTTGCTTTAGATATAGATGGTCGAAAGAGTTCCTATCGGTTGATTGTGGAATTTCGTGAAGAGGATTTAGAAAAGGTGTTTCCAAGTCCTGTTGAAATCGAAATCCTAAAAATAGAGGAGGTCAGCAATCACTATGAGTAATAAAATTGTTGAATACAAAGACCTGATTGCTTTTCATCCAGGTCAGTATGTTGAAGAGTTGATTGAAGAGTATAACGTAACGCAGAAAGAATTTGCGGAGCGTTTGGGGGTTTCAGCAAAAACTGTCAGCAAGCTGGTCAATGCTGAGGAGTCCATTAGTAAAGAAACAGCTCATAAGCTTGCCAAGCTAAGCGGAGTTTCCATGCAAACTTGGCTCAATCTTCAAAATGCTTACGATGTAAAAGTGGCAGAGATTGTAGAACAAAGAGAGCTAGAAGAAGGTAGCGAGAAAGACATCTGTGAGATGATTGATTTCAAGTATTTTAAGGAAGAAGGCTACGTTCCAGACAAACGCTATACTTTGAAAGAAAAGATCGTCGAGCTTCGCAAGATTCTAGGGGTGGCAAGTTTAGAAAACCTTACATCTTTTAACCATTTAGTCAGCTATCGGAATACGCGTGAGTTTACAACTAAAAGTATAGTCAACTCTAATATCATGCTGGAGTTGGCATCTAAAAAAGCACGTGATAAAACGACAACTAAGTTAAATCGCAGAAAGCTAGAGAGAAGCCTGCCTGTGTTGAGAAAGTTGACAAGACAAAATCCAGAAGTTTTCCCTCAATGCTTGTATGATATCTTGCTAGACTGTGGTGTGATCCTAGTAGGTCTACCTGCTTTGCCAAATGCCAATCTAAATGGAGCGACTAAAAAATTCAGTAATGGTAGTGCCTTGCTTTTACTTACGGATCGAAACAAAGCGTCAGATATTTTTTGGTTCTCACTATTTCATGAGATTGGGCACATTCTGGAAAATGATTTTTCATCTGATGAAGGAAACAGTGAGTCCTATCTTCGTTCTGAGGAACAGGCAGACCGGTTTGCAAAGGATTTCTTGATTAGACCAGAAGATTATCAAGCTTTTGTAGAAAAAGGAAACTTTGATAAGACAGATATCCTTCGATTTTCTGAGGAGATAGATATTCATCCTAGTGTCGTTTTAGGCAGATTACAAAATGAGGGCATTCTCGGTTTTGATCGTTTCCGAGAATTAAAAGAAAATTATTACTTTGTTTCCTAAGTGTCAGGAAATTTTTAGAAGATGAAAAAAGATTCATACAGTCAGTCATGTGAAGTCATTGATTCGCTAATTTTTTAGATGCAACTTTGTTTCCATATTTCCTGGAAACTGATAGAAAACAAGGAGAAACATGGAAGCAACTAATCAAAAATCCCAGTGCCAACAACTCTGGGCTAGAAATAAATACCTCGTTTTGAGTCATTCTAGCAATATTTACAATGAGATTCGTCAGTATCTCAAGAATGAAGAGGTGGAGGTGAGTATGGTTCAAGAGATGATTGACCGTGCCTGTCAGATTCCAGAACACAGGGGTCAGGTTTGCAATGCTTTTCAGCATATTTGGGGCTATTTTAAAAAGAAAGCGACAGATGATGAGCGCAAGGACTACATGCTCTTGCTTGATCGCTACCGCTTTGGTCAGGTTTCTAAGGAAGACTTGATCACTAAGACTCGAGACTTGCTTGATCGCTATCCCAATACCTACTTGCAACATTCGACTTTACTGAAAGGAGATTGTCATGAGACTTTGGCATGAGGCTTTGATTTCACAACTTCCCCGTCCTCAACTCTTGGGGCAACATCGAGAGTGTTGCGCCCTGCGTGGCAATGGCTGGGGCAGAAAGCATGCGACAGTGGACTATGTCTTTACTCACTCGCCCTATCGTCTCTATGCCTATCATCGCTTAATCATGGAGGAGATGGCTAACCGAGGCTATAAGGTCAGTCCAGAGTGGATGGACAAGAACTACCGTGGCAAGACTTGCCCTATCTATGAAGATTTAGCAGAGGAAAAGTTGACCAGTCCTATATACAGCGAACATGACGATGCCTACTATGAGGAGTGTCTGGACAATCTCCGAGAGAAGGGGATCAACCTATAGTCTTTTTTAATAACAAGTCATAGTCACTTATAAGAATTACTAATAACACGTTTTACCAGTCTAACTAAAATACAGCAAAAAACAAGTTACACAAAGGATTTGAGGCATGTGTCTCAAGTCTTTTTCTTTTGTTTAAAACAGAGATATAGTTTCAAACTATATCAAAGCCTAATTTTTTACAATTATACAGATGATTCCTTTTCTGTTAAGATAGTTTCAACAACAAATTTTGGAGGACACATCATGTCAACTACAATCATCGGTTTCCCTCGTTTGGGCGAATTCCGCGAATTAAAATTTACAACTGAAAAATACTTTAGAAAAGAAATCTCAGAAGAAGAACTCTTGGCAGCAGCAAAAGACTTGCGTGCGAAACACTGGAACATTGTCAAAGAAAAAGGAATCACTGAAATTCCATCAAATGACTTTTCTCACTATGACAACTTCCTAGATGCAGCTTTCCTTTTCAACGTGGTGCCTGCTTCAGTTCAAAACTTGGACTTGTCTGACCTTGAGCGCTACTTCGCTTTGGGTCGTGGTTACCAAGGAGAAAAAGGAGACGTTCGCGCCCTTCCAATGAAGAAATGGTTCAACACCAACTATCACTACATCGTTCCTAAATTTGAAAAAGACACTCAAGTCAAACTTGCAGGTCACAAAATTTTCGATGAGTTCCAAGAAGCAAAAGAACTTGGATTGAACACTCGCCCAGTTCTTGTAGGTCCATTCACTTTCCTTCAATTGTCAGACTTTGAAGAAGGCGTGAAAGCAGAAGACTTCGTAGACAGCTTAGTGGCTGCTTACCAAGAAGTTTTTGCAAAATTGGCTGAACTTGGTGCAACTCGTATCCAATTGGATGAAGCGGCTCTTGTAAAAGATTTGACAGCTGAAGAAAAAGCTCTCTTCTTGAACCTTTACAATAAACTTTTGGCTGACAAAAAAGGTCTTGAAGTATTGCTTCAAACTTACTTCGGTGACGTTCGTGACGTTTACGCTGACCTTGTAAACTTGCCAGTAGATGCTATCGGTCTTGACTTCGTTGAAGGTAAGAAAACTCTTGAACTCGTTAAAGGTGGTTTCCCAGCTGACAAGACTCTCTACGCAGGTATTGTCAATGGTAAAAACATCTGGCGTAACAACTACGAAAAGAGCTTGGCTGTTCTTGAACAAATCCCAGCTGAAAACATTGTCTTGACAAGCTCATGCTCACTTCTTCATGTGCCATTTACAACTGCTAATGAAGAATTTGAACCCGCTATCTTGAACCACTTTGCCTTTGCAGTTGAAAAATTGGATGAGATTCGTGATTTGGATGCTATCCGCAATGGTCAAGGTGAAGAAGCACTTGCAGCTAACAAAGAACTCTTTGCGACTGAGCGTGTTGGTGAAAATGCGGAACTTCGTGCGCGTATCGCTGGCTTGACAGACGCAGACTACACTCGTTTGCCAGCCTTTGCAGAACGTGAAGCTATCCAAGAAGAAGCTTTCAAACTTCCAGCTCTTCCAACAACAACGATTGGTTCATTCCCTCAAACAAAAGAAGTTCGTGCGAAGCGTTTGGCTTACCGTAAGGGTGAATTGTCTCAAGAAGAGTACGACGCTTTCCTTGCTGAAACTATCGACGAATGGATCAAATGGCAAGAAGATATCGACTTTGATGTCCTTGTTCACGGTGAGTTCGAGCGTAATGACATGGTTGAGTACTTCGGTCAAAACTTGTCTGGTTACCTCTTCTCTAAAAATGGTTGGGTACAATCTTACGGTATGCGTGGGGTGAAACCACCAATCATCTGGGGTGATGTCACTCGTCTTAACCCAATCACTGTTAAATGGTCTAGCTATGCACAAAGTCGTACAAACAAACCTGTTAAAGGTATGTTGACTGGACCTGTTACAATTCTTAACTGGTCATTCCCACGTGAAGATATCTCTATCAAGGATTCTACTCTTCAAATCGCCCTTGCTATCAAGGATGAAGTGCTTGACCTTGAAGCTGCTGGTGTAAAAATCATCCAAATCGACGAGGCTGCTCTTCGTGAAAAATTGCCACTTCGTCGTAGCGACTGGTACGAAGACTACCTTGACTGGGCAATTCCTGCCTTCCGCTTGGTACACTCAACAGTAGCGCCAGATACACAAATCCACACTCACATGTGTTACTCAGAATTTACAGATATCATCCCAGCTATCGACAACATGGATGCGGACGTTATTTCCTTTGAAGCTAGCCGTTCAAACCTTGAAATCTTGGACGAACTCAAAGCGAAAAACTTCCAAACTGAAGTGGGACCTGGGGTTTACGATATCCACTCACCTCGTGTGCCAAATGAAGGCGAAATCGACAACACAATCGAAGCCATCCTTGCTAAAGTACCAAGCAAGAAAGTTTGGATCAACCCTGACTGTGGTTTGAAAACACGTGGTATTCCAGAAACAAAAGAAAGTTTGATCCGCCTTGTTGAAGCAGCTAAAGTTGCGCGTGAGAAATTGTAAGATTAGATTTCTTCCTACAACGGTTGTTCAAAATGAAATCAAAAAGAAAAGGATAAGGACTATGTCACGCCAAACACCGTCACTCTCATTTGAAGTGTTCCCTCCAAACCCAGCAGTGGGTAATGATAAAATTATTTCATCCTTGCAGGACATGCAGGAGTTGGCTCCTCACTTTATCAGTGTAACTGCCAGCAATAATAAATTTAATATCAAGGAAACGACGGTTCGTTTGGCTGACTTTATCCAAAATGACTTGGCGATTCCGACTATTGCTCACTTGCCAGCCATCTATTTGACTAAGGACAAGGTGGCTGAAACTATTGCTGACTTGGACAAGGTTGGGGTGCAGAAAATCTTGGCTCTTCGTGGGGATATTATTCCTGATGTGGAACCTCAAAAGGATTTCCGTTATGCAACTGACTTGATTGAGTTCATCAAGGAACAAGCTCCTCACTTTGATATTATCGGAGCATGCTATCCAGAAGGGCATCCAGATTCACCAAATCAGATTTCAGATATCCAAAATCTTAAGAAGAAAGTAGATGCAGGCTGTTCGAGCCTTGTAACTCAGCTTTTCTTTGACAATGAGCGCTTCTATGATTTCCAAGACAAGTGCATCTTGGCTGGGATTGATGTTCCTATTCATGCAGGGATTATGCCAATTCTGAATCGAAATCAAGCTCTTCGCCTCTTGAAGACTTGTGAGAATATCCATCTTCCACGTAAATTTAAAGCTATCTTAGACAAGTATGAGCATGACCCTGAGTCGCTCAGAGCAGCAGGACTTGCCTATGCAGTGGACCAAATCGTGGACTTGGTAACTCAAGATGTTGCTGGAGTGCATCTCTACACCATGAACAATGCAGAAACAGCAAAATACATCCACCAAGCAACCCATGCCTTGTTTAATCATCAGTCTCTAGGATAATAAAAAGCAAACCATTCTTCTCAGGTGAGGGGAATGGTTCCTTTTTAATGGTAAAGACCGCACTTTTTAAGAAAAATATGATAAAATAGACTCTGTACGTACTTGATACAAAGATGAGGGTATTAAATAATACAATGCATTCAAACTGCAAGATTTAGCGACACGAGCGAGTCAAATCGATATTATTTGACGAGGGAGTTAGTAAAGCATTTAGCTAATCGCCCGATAGCGATTAGCGTGAAAGGTTTAGATACTTTAGTATCAAACCTTTCTAATGATTTGTATCTAGATAGTTGAACACGGGCTAAATCCCTAGTGAAAAAGATAGATTTCCTGATGTGCATCGCAACTGCGTCAATTGAATGCTATCTTGAGCAATTGAACCCGGCCGAAAAGCTGTGTAAAAAAGATAAACTGTCTTGTCTTCATCGAAGACTTCGTCAGTTTCCTATTTTTACTTTGCTTTTGACGCCCTTAGTATCTTGATTTTTGTAGGCAAGGCGTATAATTTCATCAATCCAAAGGGGATTAAAATGACAAAACAAGTGTTTCAAACGACTTTTGCGGGTCGTGAGTTGGTTGTAGAGACTGGTCAGGTTGCTAAGCAAGCAAATGGCTCTGTTGTCGTTCGTTACGGTGAGTCAACGGTCTTGACTGCGGCCGTGATGTCTAAGAAGATGGCAACTGGGGATTTTTTCCCACTCCAAGTCAACTACGAAGAAAAAATGTATGCAGCTGGGAAGTTTCCTGGTGGCTTTATGAAACGTGAAGGGCGTCCTTCAACGGATGCAACTTTGACTGCGCGTTTGATTGACCGTCCAATCCGTCCAATGTTTGCGGAAGGTTTCCGTAATGAAGTACAAGTGATTAACACCGTGCTTTCTTATGATGAAAATGCTTCTGCACCAATGGCAGCTATGCTTGGTTCATCCTTGGCGCTTTCTATTTCAGATATTCCATTTGACGGACCAATCGCTGGGGTACAAGTGGGCTATGTCGATGGTGAAATCATCATTAACCCGACACAAGAACAAGCAGAGCGTTCGCTTCTTGAATTGACAGTAGCAGGTACCAAGCACGCCATCAACATGGTAGAGTCTGGTGCTAAAGAATTGTCAGAAGAAATCATGTTGGAAGCCCTTCTTAAAGGACATGAAGCTGTTAAAGAATTGATTGCTTTCCAAGAGGAAATCGTTGCAGCTGTTGGTAAAGAAAAAGCAGAAGTAGAATTGCTTCATGTGGATGCTGAATTACAGGCTGAAATCATCGCAGCCTACAACAGTGACCTCCAAAAAGCAGTTCAAGTAGAAGAAAAATTGGCTCGTGAAGCAGCAACTCAAGCAGTCAAAGACCAAGTAACTGCTGTTTACGAAGAAAAATATGCGGACCACGAAGAATTTGACCGTATCATGCGTGATGTGGCTGAAATCTTGGAACAAATGGAACACGCAGAAGTGCGCCGTTTGATCACAGAAGACAAGGTACGTCCTGATGGTCGTAAGGTTGATGAAATCCGTCCTTTGGATGCGGTTGTTGACTTCCTTCCTCGTGTGCATGGATCAGGTCTCTTTACTCGTGGGCAAACTCAGGCTCTTTCAGTCTTGACCTTGGCTCCAATGGGAGAAACTCAAATCATCGATGGTTTGGATCCAGAGTACAAGAAACGCTTTATGCACCACTATAACTTCCCTCAATATTCTGTAGGAGAAACAGGTCGTTATGGTGCGCCAGGTCGTCGTGAAATTGGTCACGGTGCTCTTGGTGAACGTGCTCTTGCTCAAGTCTTGCCAAGTTTGGAAGAATTCCCATACGCAATTCGCTTGGTAGCAGAAGTCTTGGAATCAAACGGTTCTTCATCTCAGGCTTCTATCTGTGCTGGAACGCTTGCCCTTATGGCTGGTGGTGTGCCAATCAAGGCGCCAGTAGCAGGGATTGCCATGGGTCTTATCTCAGATGGTAACAACTACACAGTACTGACAGATATCCAAGGTTTGGAAGATCACTTTGGAGATATGGACTTCAAGGTTGCAGGTACTCGTGACGGTATTACAGCCCTTCAAATGGATATCAAGATTCAAGGGATTACTGCAGAAATCTTGACGGAAGCCCTTGCCCAAGCCAAGAAAGCTCGTTTTGAAATCCTTGATGTGATTGAAGCAACCATTCCAGAAGTTCGTCCAGAATTGGCTCCAACTGCTCCGAAGATTGATACCATCAAGATTGATGTGGACAAGATTAAGATTGTCATCGGTAAAGGTGGAGAAACCATCGACAAGATTATCGCTGAAACAGGCGTTAAGATTGATATCGACGAAGAAGGAAATGTGTCTATCTACTCTAGCGACCAAGATGCCATTAACCGTGCCAAAGAAATTATTGCTGGTCTGGTTCGTGAAGCCAAGGTGGACGAAGTCTACCATGCTAAGGTTGTTCGTATTGAGAAATTTGGTGCCTTTGTTAACCTCTTTGACAAGACAGATGCCCTTGTTCACATCTCTGAGATGGCTTGGACGCGTACCAATAATGTCGAAGACTTGGTAGCAATCGGGGATGAAGTTGATGTTAAGGTTATCAAGATTGATGAAAAAGGACGTGTGGATGCTTCTATGAAAGCCCTTCTTCCTCGTCCTCCAAAACCTGAACGTGATGAAAAAGGCGAAAAGTCTGAGAGACCTCACCGCCCACGTCATCACAAGGATCACAAACCTAAGAAAGAATTTACAGAAACACCAAAAGATTCAGAATAAGAAAAGGAGAAATGTATGGGATGGTGGCGCGAAACCATTGATATCGTAAAAGAAAATGATCCAGCGGCCCGCACCACTTTGGAGGTTTTGCTGACTTATCCAGGTGTCAAGGCCTTGGCGGCCCACCGTCTCTCGCATTTTCTCTGGAAGCATGGCTTCAAACTCCTGGCTCGTATGCACAGTCAGTTTTGGCGCTTTTGGACTCAGATTGAGATTCATCCAGGTGCCCAGATTGATTCAGGTGTCTTTATCGACCACGGTTCTGGTCTGGTGATTGGGGAAACAGCGATCGTTGAAAAAGGTGTTCTCCTTTATCACGGGGTGACTCTTGGTGGGACTGGTAAGGATGTTGGCAAACGCCATCCGACCGTTCGAAAGGGAGCTCTCATATCGGCTCATGCCCAAGTTATCGGACCAGTGGAAATCGGCGAAAATGCCAAGGTCGGTGCTGCAGCAGTTGTTGTAGCAGACGTACCTAGTGATGTGACGGTTGTCGGTATTCCTGCTAAGATTGTCCGTGTTCATGGTAAGAAGGATGAGCCGGTCATTCACGAAGTCGAAGAAAAACGAGAGTACTACGTCAATAAACTCGAGCAGGCTAAAGAAGCCAGTCACAGATCGTCTGGGTTGTAAAGGTTACCTATATGATTCAAGCAAGAAACAAGTTAAGCCAAAAGGAGTTATCTGACGCGAAAAAACTAATTAACTGTTGCCAAGCCTATGATGGTACTTATCGTGATCCTTATCTCTCTAACATGCTTAATTTTGACCCAAACATGCCCGCCTTTTTCCTTTATTATGAAAAAGGCGAACTTGTTGGTTTATTAACTGTCTATGCAGATGACCAAGATGTGGAAGTGACGATACTGGTTCATCCAAATCATCGCCGTCAGGGAATTGCACGTGCATTGTTTACTAGTTTTGAGAAAGAAACGGCTTCTTTCCCTATTCGTTCAGTTACTTTTCAGACAGAACGTCTTTTTCTAGACCGTTATCCTGATTTTGTCAGCAACTGGGGATTGGTCGAGGACGAGGATACAGAAACCTGGTTAGGTAAGGATAGAAGACCTTATCCGTTAGAAAAGCTTTCCAATCTTGAAGTTTTGTTAGCAGATAGTTCATATCAGGAGCAAATCAGTCAATTAAAATTTCAGGCATTCTCAGAGGAACATGAATCTAGAGAGATTGTGGATAGATATGTCGCTGAAGCTCTGAAGGATCCAGAAAGTCGCTTATATATTTTGTTAAAAGACGGTCAGGTTATTGGAACTTGCACGGTAGATTTATCGACTAATACGAATTACTTCTACGGGTTAGCAATATCTGAACCTGAACGTGGGAAAGGCTATGGAAGCTACTTAGCAAAATCCCTTGTCAACCAACTAATTGAGCAAAATGACAAGGAATTTCAGATTGCAGTAGAGGACAGCAATGTAGGTGCCAAGCGCTTGTATGAAAAAATTGGCTTTGTCAAACAGACCCAGGTGGTTTATCTGAATGAGAAAGGAGCAAGGGATTCCGAAGTGTAGAGAGATTCGGACTGAAATTCAATTGAACTCTTAGTGATGAAACTAATTGTTCTTGGATTTTAGCTTTCCTAACTATGATTTATGATTAAAATCTATGACACTATGTCTCGTGATTTGCGAGAATTTGTCCCGATTGAGGACGGCAAGGTCAAGATGTATGTTTGTGGGCCAACCGTGTATAACTATATCCACGTAGGGAATGCCCGTTCGACGGTAGCTTTTGATACGATTCGACGTTACTTTGAGTATCGTGGGTACGAAGTTGCCTATATTTCTAATTTCACGGATGTGGATGATAAGATTATCAACCGTGCCAAGGAAGAAGGCATCACGCCTCAGGAGGTTGCGGACAAGTACATCGCTGCCTTTCGTGAGGATGTGACAGCCTTGGGCGTCAAACCTGCGACCCGCCATCCGCGTGTGGTGGAGTTTATGGCTGACATCATCCGCTTTGTGGAAGATTTGATTGAAAAAGGCTTTGCCTACGAGAGTCAAGGAGATGTCTATTTCCGTGTGGAAAAATCTCACAACTATGCCAAATTGGCTAATAAAACCTTGGAAGATTTGGAGCTGGGTGCTTCAGGTCGTACCGATGAAGAAACAGCTCGTAAGGAAAATCCTGTAGACTTTGCCCTCTGGAAATCTGCCAAATCAGGCGAGATTTCTTGGGACAGTCCTTGGGGACCTGGTCGTCCGGGCTGGCATATTGAGTGTTCGGTCATGTCGACAGAAATTTTGGGCGATACTATTGATATCCACGGTGGTGGAGCGGACCTTGAGTTTCCTCACCACACCAATGAAATTGCTCAGTCTGAAGCTAAAACAGGCAAGACTTTTGCCAACTACTGGATGCACAATGGCTTTGTCAATATCGACAATGTCAAGATGTCCAAATCTTTGGGGAACTTTATCACTGTCCATGATGCCCTCAAAACCCTCGATGGGCAAGTGCTTCGTTTCTTCTTTGCGACTCAACACTACCGTAAGCCTATCAACTTTACGGAAAAGGCAGTGCGTGATGCAGAGACTAATCTCAAGTATCTAAAGAACACTTACGAACAACCATTTTCTGGGACTGTAGATGATCAAGAGTTACAGGCTTTTAAAGACAAGTTTATAGCAGCTATGGATGAGGATTTCAACGCTGCCAACGGTATCACAGTAGTCTTTGAAATGGCCAAATGGATCAATTCCGGCAACTATGATGCAAGTGTTAAGGAAGCTCTTGCGGATATGTTGGAAGTCTTTGGGATTGTCTTTGTTGAGGAAGTATTGGATGTAGAGATTGAAGCCTTGATTCAAAAACGCCAAGAAGCGCGTACCAATCGAGACTTTGCGACAGCTGACCAAATCCGTGATCAACTGGCTGCTCAAGGGATTAAGCTTCTTGACACCAAGGATGGAGTGAGGTGGACACGTGATTGATATCAATCTCATTAATGGGATTGCGCTAGCTTTTGAGGGGGATGCGGTGTATTCTATGTATATTCGTCGTCACCTCATTCTTAAAGGCATGACCAAACCCAATAAACTCCATCAAGAAGCGACCAAGTATGTCTCAGCCAAGGCTCAGGCACGACTGATTTCCCTTATGTTGGAGGAGCGAGTCTTAACGGAAAAAGAAGAAGAAATCTACAAACGTGGTCGCAATACCAATAGTCACACCAAGGCTAAAAATGCTGATGTGGTGACTTACCGTATGTCCACAGGTTTTGAAGCAGTCATGGGCTATCTTCATATGACTGAAAATCTGGAACGTCTTGAGAGCTTGATTTCGTGGTGCATCCAAAAAGTGGAGGGCTAGGACATGATGGCAAAAGAACTACAAGACTGGTTTCCTGAAGCTCAGATTTCAGACCAACCAGTAGAGAAAGAGGGATTTCTTACGCTCCCTTTAGCTTCTCAGCAGTGGATTTTGCTGGAGGAAGCTAGTCTTAGCGAACGTGAAAAACAACTGGTGGCTCTCTTAACCAAACAGGAGCAAACTATTTCGCTCAATCCTTGGTATCCCTATCTGATTGAGGGGAAGGGACAGGCGCCGAAAACTTTTAAAAAGATTCAGTTGGTTTATTGTCATCTTTCCTATTTTCAGCAGGAAAATCTAGCTTCTTGGCTAGATATGATGCGGACTCTTTTTCCCAACTGTCAGACGGTGCTTCAGGTCGGAGCTCAGGATTATGTTTTCGTGCTTCAACAAGATAAGTACACCTCTGTCCGAGCTATTTTAAGTGATACGATTGAAGCGGTTGAGTATGACTTTGGACTGCGTCTCTCTATTATGTTAGGACAGGTTTGGTCTCAGACGGTCCATCAAGCCCTATCAGACTTAATCAAAGCAGAGCGCGATTTGTTCAAGACTTGGTGGCGTCAGGGCCACCAAGGTGTTCATACTTTTTCTCAGCTCTATCTTTGGAGTATGGGAGAAAGGCTTGTGGATTTGAGAGTAATCAAGGAATGTCTCCATCAGATGATTTTGGATCAAGACCAGATTCAGGAAATCATTCTCTCGCTTTGGGAAAATAGTGCTGTTCTCACTAAAACAGCCCAGCAACTCTACCTGCACCGCAATTCTCTCCAATACAAGATTGACAAATGGGAAGAATTGACAGGGCTTCAGTTGAAGGAATTGACTGACCTGACCTTGTGTTATCAGTTGATTTTACCAGATATTTTATAAAGTTTTGTGCAAGTTGCACAGAACTTTTTTGTTTTTTTGGTCACCTTGCCATAGAAATGTAAAGCGTTTTCATCTATAATAAAACTATCAAAAGACAAAAGGAGTTCACCTCATGGTAGAATTGAATCTTAAAAACATTTACAAAAAATATCCAAACAGCGAACACTACTCAGTTGAAGACTTCAACTTGGACATCAAAGACAAAGAGTTTATAGTTTTTGTAGGTCCTTCAGGATGTGGTAAATCAACAACTCTTCGTATGATTGCTGGTCTTGAAGACATCACAGAAGGTACTGCATCTATCGATGGCGTGGTTGTCAACGACGTAGCTCCAAAAGACCGTGACATCGCCATGGTATTCCAAAACTACGCTCTTTACCCACACATGACTGTTTATGACAACATGGCTTTCGGTTTGAAATTGCGTAAATACAGCAAAGAAGACATCGACAAACGTGTGCAAGAAGCAGCAGCAATCCTTGGTTTGAAAGAATTCTTGGATCGTAAACCAGCTGACCTTTCAGGTGGTCAACGTCAACGTGTTGCCATGGGTCGTGCGATTGTCCGTGATGCAAAAGTATTCTTGATGGACGAACCTTTGTCAAACTTGGATGCCAAACTTCGTGTATCAATGCGTGCTGAAATCGCTAAAATCCACCGTCGTATCGGAGCTACAACTATCTACGTAACTCACGACCAAACAGAAGCGATGACACTTGCAGACCGTATCGTTATCATGTCAGCAACTAAGAACCCTGCTGGTACAGGTACTATCGGACGTGTAGAACAAATCGGCACTCCTCAAGAAGTTTACAAAAACCCAGTTAACAAATTCGTAGCAGGATTCATCGGAAGCCCAGCTATGAACTTCATCAATGTGAAATTGGTTGGTAGCGAAATTATTTCAGACGGTTTCCGTTTGAAAGTTCCAGAAGGAGCATTGAAAGTTCTTCGTGAAAAAGGCTACGAAGGTAAAGAATTGATCTTCGGTATCCGTCCAGAAGATGTGAATGCAGAACCTGCTTTCCTTGAAACATTCCCAGAATCAGTTGTCAAAGCTACTATCTCTGTATCAGAATTGCTTGGTTCAGAATCTCACCTTTACTGCCAAGTTGGTAAAGATGAATTTGTTGCCAAAGTTGATGCTCGTGACTACTTGCAAACAGGTGCAACAGTTGAACTTGGATTTGACTTGAACAAAGCACACTTCTTCGATGTAGAAACTGAAAAAACAGTCTACTAAAATAAATGAAACTCAAAACACTGCTAGAAATCTGGCAGTGTTTTTTGAGTGTTTGGACAGAAAAAACTCCTGGGAATTTCCAGGAGAGTATGATTGATTATTTGAACTTGAATCCTTCGTAAATAAGCTCTGCTTTGGGATTCTGTTTCTTAATCTGTTTAGCAAGTGATTTCATCATAGAAAGGGGACCACACATATAGATGGTTGCCTGTTCAGGCATTTCTTTTTGTTCAAAATGAAGATAGCCGTCTTTCCTACTGTCTACTAGATGTAGTTCGAAATTAGGGTTTTTCTGAGCATAGTCACGGAGTAAATCCAGATAGACTGCATTTTCCTCTCCACGGAAGCTATAGTAGAAGTGAACCTGTTTATCTAAAATAGGATGTTCACGGATGTAAGAGATGAAGGGGGTGATTCCAATACCTCCAGCAATCCAAACCTGATTTTTTCGTCCTTCTTCTATAATCATGTGTCCGTAAGCTCTGTCTACGCTTACTTTGCTGCCGACTTGAAGATTGTCATAGATATTCTTGGTATGGTCGCCTGAATTTTTGACAGTAAAGTAAAGAGTTTGGCCGTGACCGCCTGAGATAGAAAAGGGATGCGGAGCGCTTTCGAAACCTTCTTGGAAAATCTTTAGGAAGGAAAATTGGCCTGATTGATAGTTGAAAGGTTTGCTAAGATGGATTTGAATTTCTCTAGTATCGTGATTCAAGCGTTTGAGATTGGTGATTTTTCCAAGGTATGGGAAGGTGATTATCTGGTAAAGGAAGATGATGTAAAACCCAGCTAGTAAGCCTAAAAGGGCATAGCTACCAACAACAAAACTTAGAAGATTAAATGTGAGGAGGCGATTGCCCATCATCATGTAGACGTGAAAGAGTCCGAAAATATAAGCTAGGTAAACTAGACGGTGAATCCATCGCCAAGCTTCGTATTGGATGTATTTGCCTAAATAGGCGACAAGGATGATGCTGATAAAGATATAGATTGCAAGATTGCCAAACTGAGCAGCTAATCGAGAGCCCCACAAACCGCCCATACTAAAGTTATGAAAGATTAGCAGAATGATTGAGAGAAAGGCTGTAAATTTGTGGACAGTATAGACCTTCTCCAAACCGTGAAACCAGCTTTCTAGTAGTGGGAGACGAGTGGCTAGGATAAAGGTCAGAGATAGGCTTGTTAAAGCTAGTCCTGGAATCATGAATTGGGGAGAAGTGCCCATCCAAGTCAAAATAGTCAAGACAAAACTAGCTATGATAAAGAGTATTCCTTTGATTGATTTCATAGAAAATTCCATTTCATTTAGATTTGATTTGTTGTAAACAAATTTGTTACATTTTATCATAGAAAAAGTATAGTGTCAAATTGAGGTCTATAAATATCTACTCTCATCAAAAAAACTCTCCAATTTAACTGGAGAGTGGCTGTTTATACTTAATGAAAATCAAAGAGCAAACTAGGAAGCTAGACGCAGGCTGTACTTGAGTACGGCAAGGTGAAGCTGACGTGGTTTGAAGAGATTTTCGAAGAGTATTATTCTGCAGCTTGTTGCCAACGTTTGGCTAGCATATGAGACAGGCTAGAAATTGCTAGGTTAAAGCTGAAGTAGATGAGGGCAATCAGGATATAAAGACTGAAGACTTGCTCTGGCTCGAAATAACGTCCCATGAGAATTTGGCTGGCTCCAAAGAGCTCTTGTAGGGCGATAACAGAGTAGAGAAGACTGGTATCCTTAATCACGGTTACAAACTGAGAAATGATGGCTGGTAGCATTTTACGAATGGCTTGTGGGAGAATGATGTAGTAGAGGATTTGGGCTGAAGTGAGGCCTTGTGACATTCCTGCTTCGTACTGTCCCTTGTCTACGGCGTTGAGACCGCCTCGGATAATCTCAGCCAATGCTGCTGAGGTAAAGAGGGTAAAGGCAGTGATTCCTGCTGGAGTAGATTTCATCTTGAAAACCAAAAAGATGGTGAAAATCCAGAGGAGGTTGGGAACGTTACGCACAAACTCGATGTAAATGCTGGAGATGATTCGCAAGGCAGGGTTTTTGCCATTTCTCATGACGGCTAGCACCGTTCCGATAAGGGTAGAGAGGACGATAGCAATCAGAGAAATGTAGAGGGTCAAGCCAAATCCTTTAAAGATAAAGACTAGGTTATCTGGGGTCAAAACTTCTAAAATGGATTCCATAGTAACCTCCTAAAGTGAATAGGCTTTTTTGTTGGCTTGTTCCATCTTGCGACCAAACTGGGCAACAGGGAAGCATAGAGAAAAGTAGAGAAGGGCAGCGCCTAGAAAGGCTGGAATGTAGTTTCCGTTGAGAGCTGACCAAGACTTGGTCACAAACATCAAGTCTACACCAGAAATGATAGCGACTGTAGAAGTGTTCTTGATGAGGTTGACAATTTGATTGGTCAAAGGAGGGAGGATGATACGGAAGGCCTGAGGCAAGATAATCAAGCGCATGGCACTGATATAGGTAAAACCTTGTGACAAGGCGGCCTCCATCTGACCGCTAGGAATAGACTGAATTCCTGAACGAATTACCTCAGCGATATAGGCACCGTGATAGAGTCCTACACAGAGTACAGCTGTCCAATAAATCGGAATCATGATGATATGGTCACTAATAAGAGGCAGACCATAAAAAACGATGACAAACTGCACCAAGAGGGGAGTATTTTGATAAAATTCTACAAAGATACGAGCTAAAATGCGCAAAATTGGACGTTTACTGGTCGACATAGCTCCGAAGAAGATTCCCAAGACCATGGCGAGGATAAAGGATCCAATCGCTAGGGCAAGGGTGAAGAGGAAACCATTGAAAAATTGTCCAAAATCCTGAAAATAGGCTGTCCAAGATGATAAATCTGTCATGGGGTATCCTCCTTAATCTGCATTATGGCTAGATGGTTTGAGCTTGTAACGGTCATAAAGTTTTTGCAAACTACCATCCTTGCTCCATTTAGTGACCAAGTTATCAAGATAGTCGTTGAGCTCTGTATTTGATTTCTTAGTAACGATACCGTAGTCAGATGGCTTGAAACTATCATCTAGTAGTTCTGTCCGCTTACTGATGTAGCCAGATAGAATAGAGCGATCAACGGAAAAGGCATCAATACGATGAGCGTGTAGAGAAGTAATCAATTCTGGGTAGGAGCCAAGCTCGACGAATTTAAATTTCAGGCCTTTCTTTTTACCCAGTTCAGTAATCAGGCGTTGGGTGATGGAACCTTGGGCAACTCCGATGGTTTTGCCATTTAGGTCCTCAATCTTTTTGATTTTGGCAGATTTATTGACCAAAAATCCAGAAGCGTCTGTGTAGTAGGGACTGGTAAAGTTGTAGAGTTTTTTGCGTTCGTCTGTAATGGTGAAGGTTGCGATATCCATATCGACCTGTTCATTGTCTAGAAGGGGTCCGCGAGTTTGTGCTGTAACCGGCACATAACGAACCTTGACCTTGAGCTCATCAGCTACCATTTTGGCCAAGTCGGTTTCGATACCAGAATAGGTTCCTGTCTTGGGATCCTTGTAGCCAAAATTGGGAACGTCTTGTTTGACACCGACAACTAGCTCGCCTCTTTTTTGAATGTCTGCGACACTGGTATCGGCTTGGACTGGTTTGGTAGCAGCAAGTCCGAAAAGGCTAATCAATAATGCGGATAAAAAGAATTTCTTTTTCATAGGCGCCTCCTTATTTGACTTTGTCACTTTCGTGGTTGATGATTTTACTGAGGAATTGTTGGGCACGAGGTTCGCTTGGATTGTCGAAAAAGTCATCGACATCGGTCGTATCCACCAAAACCTCTCCATCAGCCATAAAGATGATGCGGTCAGCAACTTCACGGGCAAAGCCCATTTCATGGGTAACGATAATCATATTCATACCATCGTGGGCCAATTTTTGCATAACCGCCAGAACATCGCCGATGGTTTCAGGGTCAAGAGCAGATGTTGGCTCATCAAAGAGGAGGAGTTCAGGATGCATAGCGAGTCCACGTGCGATGGCAATCCGTTGTTTTTGTCCACCAGATAGCATGGCTGGATAAGAATCTTTCTTGTCCCACATATTAACAAATTCCAGATATTTTTGGGCTGTTTTTTCAGCTTCTTTTTTATCAATTCCTAGAACTTTTATGGGTGCAAGTGTTACGTTTTCTAACACTGTTTTGTGCGGATAGAGGTTAAAATGTTGAAAAACCATGCCGACTTCCTTGCGAAGAGGAACTAAATCTTTCTGGCTGGCACCAGCAACTTGGTGGCCGTTGACTAGAAGACTTCCCTTGTCTACAGCCTCCAAACCATTGATGGTACGGATAAGAGTGGACTTCCCAGAACCAGAAGGGCCTAGGAGTACAACGACTTGTCCTTTTTCAAAACGGAGATTGATGTCGCGGAGTGCATGGTAGTCTCCGTAATATTTTTCGACGTGTTCAAATTCTACTAAAGCCATAAGGAATCTCCTTTGTGTTAGATTTTATAACATGATTCTACACCAAAAGATTTGTCTTGTCAAATCATATCAGAAAAAAGTTAGTAAAATTTTTGTAGAAAGCAATCTGGATAGTGAAAAAGTCTAAATCATGTTATAATGAAACGATAGAATTCTTAGAAAGAGTGGATGTCTTTTTGATAACACCTACTTATGAATGGCAGTTTGCCCCGCAGGTAGAAGATGCGGATTTTACAAAGATAGCCAAGAAGGCTGGACTGGGTCCTG
The DNA here is from genome assembly GCF_024295905.1 of Streptococcus sp. CF7_Ac1-12. Classification (GTDB taxonomy): domain Bacteria; phylum Bacillota; class Bacilli; order Lactobacillales; family Streptococcaceae; genus Streptococcus; species Streptococcus mitis_AP. The sequence goes on from NZ_JANCPG010000005.1 coordinate 105,150, forward strand.
AGGTGGCTCGGTTATTATTTGAAAGAGGGATTCAGGACCAAGAAAGTCTGAAAAAGTTTTTAGAACCTTCCTTGGAGGACTTGCATGACCCTTATCTGCTCCATGATATGGACAAGGCAGTGGAACGGATTCGTCAGGCCATTGAAGAAGGGGAAAATATTCTCATCTATGGAGACTACGATGCGGATGGCATGACTTCGGCTTCTATTGTGAAGGAAAGTTTGGAACAGCTTGGTGCTGAGTGCCGTGTTTACTTGCCAAATCGTTTCACTGATGGCTATGGACCTAATGCCAGTGTCTATAAATACTTTATCGAGCAAGAAGGGATTTCCTTGATTGTGACGGTGGATAATGGGGTTGCTGGTCACGAGGCTATTGAACTGGCTCAGTCTATGGGGGTAGATGTCATTGTGACTGACCACCATTCTATGCCTGAAACCTTACCAGATGCCTATGCCATCGTTCACCCTGAACATCCAGATGCGGACTATCCTTTCAAATATTTGGCTGGTTGTGGAGTGGCCTTCAAGTTAGCTTGTGCCCTGTTAGAAGAAGTGCAAGTGGAATTGCTTGATTTGGTTGCTATCGGAACTATTGCGGATATGGTTAGTTTGACGGATGAGAACCGTATCTTGGTTCAATATGGTCTAGAAATGCTGGGGCATACTCAGCGTATTGGTCTACAAGAAATGCTGGACATGGCTGGGATTGCCGCCAACGAAGTAACAGAAGAAACGGTAGGTTTCCAGATTGCCCCTCGTTTGAATGCCTTGGGACGTTTGGATGATCCTAATCCTGCCATTGATTTGTTGACTGGATTTGATGATGAGGAAGCACACGAGATTGCCCTTATGATTCATCAGAAAAACGAAGAGCGCAAGGAAATCGTGCAATCTATCTATGAAGAAGCCAAGACCATGGTGGATCCTGAGAAGAAGGTCCAAGTCTTGGCTAAGGAAGGTTGGAATCCTGGGGTTCTAGGAATCGTGGCTGGTCGTTTGTTGGAAGAATTGGGGCAGACAGTCATTGTACTTAATATAGAAGACGGTCGTGCCAAGGGTAGTGCTCGTAGTGTGGAAGCAGTGGATATTTTTGAGGCTCTGGATCCTCATCGCGACCTCTTTATCGCTTTCGGTGGCCATGCTGGCGCAGCTGGCATGACGCTGGAAGTTGAGAAACTTTCAGATTTATCTCAAGTATTAGAAGATTATGTCCGTGAAAAAGGTGCAGATGCTGGCGGTAAGAACAAGCTAAATCTAGATGAAGAATTGGATTTGGAGACACTTAGCTTGGAAACAGTCAAAAGTTTTGAACGTTTAGCTCCCTTTGGAATGGACAATCAGAAACCTGTCTTTTATATCAAAAATTTTCAAGTCGAAAGTGCCCGTACCATGGGGGCGGGCAATGCCCATCTCAAGCTGAAAATTTCCAAAGGTGAAGCGAGTTTTGAAGTGGTAGCCTTTGGTCAAGGAAAATGGGCGACAGAGTTTTCTCAAACCAAGAACCTAGAGTTGGCAGTCAAATTGTCTGTCAACCAATGGAATGGCCAAACTGCCCTCCAGTTGATGATGGTGGATGCGCGGGTGGAGGGTGTTCAACTTTTTAACATTCGTGGGAAAAATGCAGTCTTGCCAGAAGGGGTTCCAGTCTTGGATTTTGCTGGAGAATTACCAGATTTAGTAGCTAGTGACGCAGTTGTTGTAAAAACCATTCCTGAGGATATTACTCAGCTGAAGACTATTTTTCAGAAACAGAATTTTTCTGCTGTTTATTTTAAAAATGATATTGACAAGGCCTACTATCTAACGGGGTATGGGACTAGAGAACAGTTTGCCAAATTGTACAAGACTATCTACCAGTTCCCAGAGTTTGATATTCGCTACAAGCTGAAAGATTTGGCAGCTTATCTTAATATTCAGCAAATCTTGCTGGTCAAGATGATTCAAATATTTGAAGAATTAGGTTTTGTGACCATCAAAGACGGGGTCATGACAGTGAATAAAGAAGCGCCAAAGAGAGAAATCGGAGAAAGTCAGATTTACCAAAATCTCAAACAAACCGTCAAAGACCAAGAAATGATGGCGCTGGGTACCGTGCAAGAAATTTATGACTTTTTAATGGAAAAAGAGTAGATCATAGGAAAGAGTTGGGAAACCAGCTCTTTTTTGAAAACAAATCTTCATTTTGAAAATCATCAAAAAAATGGTATAATGGTAGGAAAAGATTCGGCTAAAAGTAGTGCTTTTAGAATAAGAGGGTAAGTAACCCTATAATCAAGATAAACTAAGCTTTCGGAGGAAAAATGAGTAATATCAGTTTAACAACACTTGGTGGTGTGCGTGAAAATGGGAAAAATATGTATATCGCTGAAATCGATGGGTCTATTTTCGTTTTGGATGCAGGTCTGAAATACCCTGAAAATGAACAACTAGGGGTGGACGTCGTTATTCCAAATATGGACTACCTTTTTGAAAATAGCAACCGTATCGCTGGTGTCTTCTTGACTCACGGGCATGCGGATGCTATTGGTGCTTTGCCTTATCTCTTGGCTGAAGCCAAGGTACCTGTATTTGGCTCTGAGTTGACCATTGAGTTGGCCAAACTCTTTGTCAAAGGAAATGACACAGTTAAGAAATTCAATGATTTTCATGTTATCGATGAGGATACGGAGATTGATTTTGGAGGGACAGTGGTTTCCTTCTTCCGTACGACCCACTCTATCCCAGAAAGTTTGGGTGTTGTCTTGAAGACAGCTGAAGGTAGTATCGTTTATACAGGTGACTTCAAATTTGACCAGACAGCTAGTGAATCTTATGCGACAGACTTCGCTCGTTTGGCAGAAATCGGTCGTGATGGAGTTCTAGCTCTTCTCAGCGATTCAGCCAATGCAGACAGTAATATCCAAGTGGCTAGTGAAAGTGAAGTTGGGGACGAGATCACTCAAACCATTTCTGATTGGGATGGCCGTATTATCGTCGCAGCGGTGGCCAGCAACCTCTCTCGTATCCAGCAGGTGTTTGATGCTGCGGATGCTACAGGCCGTCGTGTTGTCTTGACAGGATTTGATATTGAAAATATCGTCCGTACTGCTATTCGCCTCAAGAAATTATCCCTAGCTAACGAAAGTCTTTTGATTAAGCCAAAAGATATGTCTCGCTTTGAAGACCGTGAGTTGATTATCCTTGAGACAGGTCGTATGGGTGAGCCAATCAATGGTCTTCGTAAAATGTCGATTGGTCGCCACCGTTATGTGGAAATCAAGGACGGTGATTTGGTCTATATCGTAACCACTCCGTCTATTGCTAAAGAAGCAGTTATGGCGCGTGTGGAAAATATGATTTACCAAGCTGGTGGTGTTGTCAAATTGATCACCCAAAGCTTGCGTGTGTCAGGCCACGGAAATGCGCGTGATTTGCAGTTGATGATCAACCTCTTGCAACCCAAGTATCTCTTCCCAATTCAAGGGGAATACCGTGAGTTGGATGCCCATGCTAAGGCTGCTATGGCAGTTGGGATGTTGCCAGAACGCATTTTCATCCCTAAAAAGGGAACCAGCATGGCTTATGAGAATGGAGACTTTGTCCCAGCTGGAGCGGTTTCGGCAGGGGATGTCTTGATTGATGGAAATGCCATTGGTGATGTTGGTAATGTGGTCCTTCGTGACCGTAAGGTCTTGTCAGAGGATGGAATTTTTATCGTAGCAATCACCGTTAATCGTCGTGAGAAGAAAATTGTGGCCAAGGCTCGTGTTCATACGCGTGGATTTGTTTATCTCAAGAAGAGTCGCGATATTCTCCGTGAAAGTTCAGAATTGATTAACCAAACGGTAGAAGACTATCTCCAAGGAGATGACTTTGACTGGGCAGATCTCAAAGGGAAGGTTCGTGATAATCTGACCAAGTATCTCTTTGACCAAACCAAGCGACGTCCAGCTATTCTACCAGTAGTCATGGAAGCAAAATAATCGTTGAAATAAACAGAGAGAAAGTCGAGTTTCGGCTTTTTCTTATAGAAAAATAAAGGAAAAAAATATGGCAGTAATGAAAATCGAGTATTACTCACAAGTTTTGGATATGGAGTGGGGAGTGAATGTTCTTTACCCCGATGTCAATCGAGTGGAAGAACCAGAGTGTACAGATATCCCTGTCTTGTACCTCTTGCACGGGATGTCTGGCAATCATAATAGTTGGCTCAAGCGGACCAATGTAGAACGCTTACTTCGAGGGACTAATCTCATCGTCGTCATGCCCAATACCAGCAACGGTTGGTACACCGATACCCAGTATGGTTTTGACTATTACACAGCTCTAGCGGAGGAATTGCCACAGGTTTTGAAACGCTTCTTCCCTAATATGACCAGCAAGCGTGAAAATACCTTTATCGCTGGTCTCTCTATGGGAGGCTATGGCTGTTTCAAACTGGCTCTTGCTACAAATCGTTTTTCTCATGCAGCTAGCTTTTCAGGTGCCCTTAGTTTTCAAGATTTTTCTCCTGAGAGTCAAAATCTGGGAACACCGGCTTATTGGAGGGGTGTGTTTGGGGAGATTAAGGATTGGACAGCAAGCACCTATTCTCTAGAAAGTCTGGCTAAAAAATCGGACAAAAAGACCAAGCTTTGGGCTTGGTGTGGTGAACAGGATTTCTTGTATGCAGCCAATAATCTGGCAGTGAAAAACCTCAAAAAAATAGGATTTGATGTGACCTATAGCCATAGCGCTGGAACTCACGAGTGGTATTATTGGGAAAAACAATTGGAACGGTTTCTAGCAACTCTGCCAATTGATTTCAAATTAGAAGAGAGATTGTCATAATTTAGCTTTCTTTCAGCTTGTTTTAGTAAAATAGACTTTATTTGCTAGAAAGGTGGAGGGAAATGCGCTGGATTTTTCGTTTGATAGGGGCTTTCTTTTCTTTTGTGTGGCGTTTGTTTTGGCGCCTGTTTTGGATAGTTGTGCTCTTATGTGCTCTTGCTTTCGGTCTTCTCTGGTATCTGAACGGGGATTTTCAAGGAGCGCTAAAGCAAGCAGAACGGTCAGTAAAGATTGGTCAACAAAGTATTGACCAATGGGAAAAAACTGGGCAACTGCCTAAGTTGAACCAGACAGATAACCATCAACACTCTGAAGGAAGGTGGCCGCAGGCTTCTGCTCGTATTTACCTAGATCCCCAGATGGATTCACGCTTTCAAGAAGCTTATTTAGAAGCAATCCAGAATTGGAATCAAACTGGTGCTTTTAACTTTGAAATTGTCACCGAGTCCAGCAAGGCAGATATCCTGGCTACGGAGATGAATGACGGAGGTACTCCTGTGGCAGGAGAGGCAGAAAGTCAGACCAATCTCTTGACAGGGCAATTCTTATCCGTAACGGTGCGGTTGAATCATTATTATCTGTCCAATCCAGACTATGGTTATTCCTATGAGCGCATTGTCCATACGGCAGAACATGAGTTGGGTCATGCGATTGGCTTGGACCATACAGATGAGAAGTCTGTGATGCAACCTGCAGGTTCCTTTTATGGCATCCAGGAAGAGGATGTTGCAAACCTTCGAAAATTATATGAGACCAATGAGTAGGGGATTATCTTTCCCTACTTTTTTGCTATAATGGAACTATGAATAACTTGATTAAATCAAAACTAGAGCTCTTGCCGACCAGCCCTGGTTGCTACATTCACAAGGATAAAAACGGCACCATTATCTATGTTGGAAAGGCTAAAAATCTGCGTAACCGCGTGAGGTCTTATTTCCGTGGAAGTCATGATACTAAGACAGAGGCTCTGGTGTCTGAAATTGTAGATTTTGAATTTATCGTTACTGAGTCCAATATTGAGGCACTTCTCCTAGAAATCAACCTGATCAAGGAAAATAAGCCTAAATACAATATCATGCTCAAGGATGACAAGTCTTATCCTTTCATCAAAATCACCAATGAACGCTATCCTCGTTTGATTATTACCCGACAGGTCAAGAAGGACGGAGGTCTCTACTTTGGTCCCTATCCAGATGTGGGCGCAGCCAATGAAATCAAGCGGTTGCTGGATCGGATTTTTCCTTTTCGTAAGTGTACCAATCCGCCCTCTAAGGTCTGTTTTTACTACCATATCGGTCAATGTATGGCCCACACCATCTGTAAAAAAGATGAGGCCTATTTCAAGTCCATGGCTCAGGAGGTTTCTGATTTTCTAAAAGGGCAGGATGACAAAATTATTGATGATCTCAAGGGAAAGATGGCAACGGCAGTCCAGACTATGGAATTTGAACGTGCGGCAGAATACCGTGACCTGATTCAGGCCATTGGAACGCTTCGAACCAAGCAACGGGTCATGGCTAAGGATCTCCAAAATCGGGATGTCTTTGGCTACTATGTGGACAAGGGCTGGATGTGTGTGCAGGTTTTCTTTGTCCGTCAGGGTAAGCTCATTGAGCGGGATGTCAATCTTTTCCCTTATTATAATGATCCGGATGAGGACTTTCTAACTTATGTTGGACAATTCTACCAAGAAAAATCTCATCTAGTTCCCAATGAGGTGCTGATTCCGCAGGATATTGACGAAGAAGCGGTCAAGGTCTTGGTGGATACTAAGATTCTCAAACCCCAGCGTGGAGAGAAAAAACAGCTGGTCAATCTAGCCATAAAAAATGCTCGTGTTAGTCTGGAGCAGAAGTTCAATCTGCTAGAAAAATCTGTCGAAAAGACCCAAGGAGCTATTGAAAATCTGGGACGTTTACTCCAGATCCCAACCCCAGTTCGCATTGAGTCCTTCGATAACTCCAATATCATGGGAACCAGTCCTGTTTCAGCCATGGTGGTCTTTGTCAACGGCAAACCAAGTAAAAAAGATTATCGTAAGTATAAAATCAAGACTGTCGTTGGGCCAGACGACTATGCCAGTATGAGAGAAGTCATTCGCAGACGCTATGGTCGAGTACAGCGTGACGGTTTGACTCCGCCAGATTTGATTGTGATTGATGGGGGACAAGGTCAAGTCAATATCGCCAAGCAAGTCATCCAAGAGGAGCTGGGCTTGGATATTCCCATTGCAGGTTTGCAAAAGAATGACAAGCACCAAACCCATGAATTGCTCTTCGGTGATCCACTTGAGGTGGTAGAGTTGTCTCGCAATTCTCAGGAATTTTTCCTCCTCCAACGCATTCAAGATGAGGTGCACCGTTTTGCCATCACTTTCCATCGCCAACTGCGCTCCAAAAATTCCTTTTCATCACAACTGGATGGAATTGAAGGTCTGGGGCCTAAACGTAAGCAAAATCTCATGAAACATTTCAAGTCTCTGACCAAAATCAAGGAAGCCAGTGTGGATGAGATTGTCGAAGTTGGAGTACCAAGAGCAGTAGCAGAGGCTGTGCAGAGGAAGTTGAACCCGCAGGAAACAGAAATCTTGCTTCAAGTAGCGGAAGAAAGAGTAGATTACCAAACGGAAGGAAACCACAATGAACCATAAAATCGCAATTTTATCAGATATTCATGGCAATGCAACTGCACTAGAAGCAGTGATTGCAGATGCTAAAAATCAAGGAGTCAGTGAATACTGGCTTCTGGGAGATATTTTTCTTCCTGGTCCAGGCGAAAATGACTTAGTCGCTCTGCTAAAGGATCTTCCCATCACAGCCAGTGTTCGAGGCAATTGGGATGATCGTATCCTTGAGGCCTTGGATGGCGAATATGGTTTGGAACATCCGAAAGAAATCCAGTCAATGCGCATGACCCAGTTTTTGATGGAGCGAATGGATCCTGCAACGATTGTCTGGCTACGAAGCTTGCCTTTGCTGGAAAAGAAAGAAGTTGAGGGACTGCGTTTTTCTCTCACACATAATTTACCTGACAAAAACTATGGTGGAGATCTACTGGTTGGGAATGATACAGAAAAATTTGACCAACTGCTAGATGCGGAAACCGACGTGGCAGTCTATGGTCATGTTCACAAGCAATTGCTTCGTTATGGCAGTCAAGGGCAACAAATCATCAATCCAGGGTCGATTGGCATGCCCTATTTTAATTGGGAGGCGTTAAAAAATCACCGTGCCCAGTATGCCGTGATAGAAGTTGAAGATGGGGAATTGGTAAATATCCTATTTCGTAAAGTCGCTTATGATTATGAAGCGGAGTTAGAATTGGCCAAGTCCAAGGGGCTTCCCTTTATCGAAATGTATGAAGAGCTACGTCGTGAAGACAACTATCAGGGGCACAATCTGGAACTATTAGCAAGCTTAATAGAAAAGCATGGGTATGTAGAGGATGTGAAGGATTTCTTGGGGGCTATAAAGTCAGAATATAAGATAGACTAGTTTCTTTAAGTAACTGAAAATTAATTGGAACTGGATGAGGGGCTTCCTTATTTAAATGATTTTCTTCATTCGGTTGCTTATCCTTGTTCCAATTTCTTTCTATGAAAAATCTCTGCAAGCTCTTTCAAATTATGGTAGAATGGAAGCAGTAGAATTAGAAAAGGAAATCGATTATGAAATTTCTTGAATTAAACAAAAAACGTCATGCGACTAAGCAGTTCACTGATAAGCCTGTTGATCCAAAAGATGTGCGTACGGCTATCGAAATTGCAACCTTGGCACCAAGTGCCCACAACAGCCAGCCTTGGAAATTTGTGGTGGTTCGTGAGAAAAATGCTGAATTGGCAAAGTTGGCTTACGGTTCAAACTTTGAACAGGTATCATCAGCGCCTGTAACTATTGCCTTGTTTACAGACACAGATTTGGCTAAACGTGCTCGTAAGATTGCCCGAGTTGGTGGTGCTAATAACTTTTCTGAAGAACAACTTCAATATTTTATGAAGAATTTGCCTGCGGAATTTGCACGCTATAACGAACAGCAAGTCAGCGACTACCTAGCCCTCAATGCAGGTTTGGTTGCTATGAACTTGGTTCTGGCTCTTACAGACCAAGGAATCGGATCGAATCTTATTCTTGGCTTTGACAAATCAAAAGTCAATGAAGTTTTGGACATTGAAGACCGTTTCCGCCCAGAACTCTTAATTACAGTGGGTTACACAGACGAGAAATTGGAACCAAGCTACCGCTTGCCAGTAGATGAAATCATCGAGAAAAGATAGAAGGAAGATAATATGACAGCAATTGATTTTACAGCAGAAGTAGAAAAACGCAAAGAAGACCTCTTGGCTGACTTGTTTAGCCTTTTGGAAATTAACTCAGAACGTGATGACAGCAAGTCGGATGCTCAGCATCCATTTGGTCCTGGGCCAGTAAAAGCCTTGGAGAAATTCCTTGAAATCGCAGACCGTGATGGCTACCCAACTAAGAATGTTGATAACTACGCAGGGCATTTCGAGTTTGGTGATGGAGAAGAAGTCCTCGGAATCTTTGCCCACATGGACGTAGTGCCTGCTGGTAGCGGTTGGGACACAGACCCTTACACACCAACTATCAAAGATGGTCGTCTTTATGCGCGTGGTGCTTCTGATGACAAGGGACCTACAACAGCTTGTTACTATGGCTTGAAAATCATCAAAGAATTGGGTCTTCCAACTTCTAAGAAAGTTCGCTTTATTGTCGGAACAGATGAAGAATCAGGCTGGGCAGACATGGACTACTACTTCGAGCACGTAGGACTTGCCAAGCCAGACTTTGGTTTCTCTCCAGACGCTGAGTTCCCTATCATCAACGGTGAAAAAGGAAATATTACTGAATACCTCCACTTTGCAGGAGAAAATACAGGTGCTGCCCGTCTTCACAGCTTTACAGGTGGTTTACGTGAAAACATGGTGCCTGAATCAGCAACAGCAGTTATTTCAGGTGACTTGACTGACTTGCAAGCTAAACTAGATGCTTTTGTTGCAGAACACAAACTTAGAGGAGAACTCCAAGAAGAAGCTGGCCAATACAAGGTGACGATTATTGGTAAATCAGCCCACGGTGCTATGCCTGCTTCAGGTGTCAATGGTGCGACTTACCTAGCTCTTTTCCTTAGTCAGTTTGACTTTGCAGGACCTGCAAAAGACTACCTTGACATCGCTGGTAAGATTCTCTTGAACGATCATGAGGGTGAAAATCTCAAGATTGCCCATGTGGATGAAAAGATGGGTGCTCTTTCTATGAATGCAGGCGTCTTCCGCTTTGATGAAACAAGTGCTGACAATACCATTGCCCTTAATATCCGCTATCCAAAAGGAACAAGTCCAGAACAAATCAAGTCAATCCTTGAAAACTTGCCAGTTGCTTCTGTTAGCCTTTCTGAACACGGTCACACGCCTCACTATGTGCCAATGGAAGATCCACTTGTCCAAACCTTGTTGAATGTTTATGAAAAACAAACTGGCCTTAAAGGTCACGAGCAAGTCATCGGTGGTGGAACCTTTGGTCGCTTGCTAGAACGCGGAGTTGCCTACGGTGCTATGTTCCCAGACTCAATTGACACCATGCACCAAGCCAATGAATTTATCGCCTTGGACGATCTTTTCCGAGCAGCAGCAATTTATGCCGAAGCTATTTACGAATTGATCAAATAAAACGATAGAAGTCTGAGATCTTATGCTTAGACTTCTTTTTGGAGGGAAAGTAGATGTCTCAAATTGAAAGAATCAAACAGGCTATCATGGCGGATCCGCAGAATGCCAGCTATACAGAACGCGGCATCGAGCCTCTCTTTGCAGCGCCAAAGACTGCTCGCATCAATATCATCGGTCAGGCACCGGGACTTAAAACCCAAGAAGCAGGCCTTTACTGGAAGGACAAAAGTGGTGACCGTTTGCGGGACTGGTTAGGTGTGGATGAAGATACCTTTTACAATTCAGGTTATTTTGCGGTTTTGCCTATGGATTTCTACTTTCCGGGCCATGGCAAGTCAGGTGATTTACCACCGCGAGCGGGTTTTGCAGAAAAATGGCATCCTCAGCTCTTGAAAGAATTGCCCGATATTCAGCTAACCCTCTTGATTGGCCAGTATGCCCAAGCCTACTATCTACAGGAAAAAATCAGTGGCAAGGTGACAGAACGGGTAAAACATTACCAGAACTATCTGCCAACCTATTTTCCGCTAGTTCACCCCTCACCGCGAAATCAAATTTGGATGGCCAAAAATCCCTGGTTTGAGTCAGAAGTGGTGCCCAATTTGAAAAAAAGAATTAAAGCAATTTTATAGTCAATGAAAATCAAAGAGCAAACTAGGAAGCCAGCCGCAGGCTGTACTTGAGTACGGTAAGGCGACGCTGACGTGGTTTGAAGAGATTTTCGAAGAGTATTAGGAGAAAAAGAATGAAAGAAATTACCTTTGACGCATTTTACCAGCTTTACCAAAATGACCAACTTTCTCTAGTGGACGTGAGAGAAGTGGATGAATTTGAAACTCTTCATTTAGAAGGTGCCCAAAACCTACCGCTGAGTCAATTAGCTGATAGCTATGATCAGTTGGACAAGGACCAGTTGCATTATGTCATTTGTAAATCTGGGATGAGATCAGCGCGTGCTTGCCAATTCCTAGCTGAACTAGGTTATGAGGTTATCAATGTCCAAGGTGGCATGATGGCTTTTGAAGAACTTTAAAAATTTGCATTTCTCCTACTTAGTGTGATCTCGGTAGGGGATTTTATTTTTAGACAATTCTCATTTTTAAGAATCTTGAAAACATTCAATATTTACTTCGTGAAGCTTTTTTCATACTCCTAATCATGGTATACTAAGTCAGTATTTTATAAATATGAAGGAGATTTTCATGGCTAAAAAAGGTGCCTTAACAGGTTTACTCCTGTTTGGAATATTTTTTGGTGCGGGGAACTTGATTTTTCCGCCTTCTCTAGGTGCTCTATCTGGAGAACATTTTCTTCCTGCCATCGCAGGTTTTGTCTTTTCAGGTGTCGGTATCGCCGTCTTGACTCTGATTATTGGAACGCTAAATCCTAAAGGATATATCTATGAGATTTCAACAAAGATAGCGCCTTGGTTTGCGACTCTTTACCTCTCAGTTCTTTACTTGTCAATCGGTCCATTCTTTGCAATCCCACGTACAGCTACAACAGCTTACGAAGTAGGGATTAGCCCCCTTTTGTCGGATGCAAGTAAAGGTCTTGGTTTGATTGTCTTTACAGTTCTGTATTTTGCGGCAGCATATTTAATCTCGCTTAATCCATCAAAAATCTTAGACCGTATCGGCCGTATCTTAACGCCAGTCTTTGCGATTTTGATTGTTATCTTGGTTGTTCTGGGAGCTTTCAAATACGGTGGAACAAGTCCTCAAGCTGCTTCAGCTGCTTATCAAGCTTCTGCCTTTGGGACAGGTTTCCTAGAAGGTTACAATACCTTGGACGCCCTTGCCTCAGTTGCCTTTAGCGTAATCGCAGTTCAAACCTTGAAACAACTTGGTTTCTCAAGTAAGAAAGAATACATTTCAACTATTTGGGTGGTTGGTATCGTTGTTGCCCTTGCCTTCAGCGCTCTTTATATCGGTTTAGGTTTCCTTGGAAATCATTTCTCGGTACCAGCTGAGGCGATGAAGGGTGGAACACCAGGTGTTTACATCTTGTCACAAGCCACTCAAGAAATCTTTGGCTCAACAGCTCAACTCTTCCTTGCAGCTATGGTTACCGTAACCTGCTTCACAACAACAGTTGGTTTGATTGTGTCTACAGCTGAGTTCTTTAATGAGCGCTTCCCACAAATCAGCTACAAGGTTTATGCGACAGCCTTTACTTTGATTGGATTTGCTATTGCTAATCTGGGTCTTGATGCGATTATCAAGTACTCCATTCCAGTACTGGTTATCTTGTACCCAATCACCATTGCCATCGTTATGATTGTTATTGTGAACAAATTTGTTGCCCTTTCAAAACCAGGTATGCAGTTGACAATTGCGGTGGTTACAGCTATTGCCATTGCAAGCGTACTAGGAAGCTCGTTTAAGGTTGAGTTTCTTGCAAATCTTGTCAACGCTCTTCCTTTTGCTAAGGCATCTCTCCCATGGTTGGTGCCTGCTATCGTTGGAATCTTGCTCTCACTGGTTCTACCAAACAAGCAAGAGAGTGATGTTTTTGAAATGGAATAATCACTAATACTCTTCGAAAATCAAATTCAAACCGCGTCAACGTCGCCTTGTCGTACTCAAGTACAGCCTGCGGCTAGTTTCCTAGTTTGCTCTTTGATTTTCATTGAGTATAAAATCACTTTTGTAGTCAAGTCTACAGGAGTGATTTTCTTTTTTTATCCGATGATAAATGTGTTATAATAGGTAGCAAAAGAGGTGAAGAAATGAATCAAACAGTAGAATATATCAAAGAACTGACAGCCATTGCGTCGCCAACGGGCTTCACTCGTGAGATTTCGGACTATTTAGTCAAGACTCTAGAAGGTTTTGGTTATCAGCCAGTTCGCACAGCCAAGGGCGGTGTCAATGTAACTATTAAAGGTCAAAATGACGAGCAACATCGCTATGTGACTGCCCATGTAGATACGCTTGGTGCTATTGTCCGTGCTGTTAAACCAGACGGCCGTCTCAAGTTGGATCGTATCGGTGGTTTTCCTTGGAACATGATTGAAGGAGAAAACTGTACCATTCATGTGGCTAGTACAGGTCAAAAGCTATCAGGAACCATCCTTATCCACCAAACTTCTTGCCATGTCTATAAGGATGCAGGAACTGCAGAACGCACGCAGGACAATATGGAAGTGCGTTTGGACGCAAAAGTAACCAGTGAAAAAGAAACTCGTGCTCTTGGTATTGAGGTCGGTGATTTTATCAGCTTTGACCCACGAACTGTCGTGACAGAGACAGGCTTTATCAAGTCTCGTCATTTGGACGATAAGGTCAGTGCAGCGATTTTGCTTAACCTGCTTCGTATTTATAAGGAAGAGAAGATTGAATTGCCCGTAACAACCCATTTTGCTTTTTCAGTCTTTGAAGAAGTGGGACACGGTGCCAACTCTAACATTCCTGCTCAGGTAGTAGAGTATCTTGCTGTGGATATGGGAGCTATGGGAGATGACCAGCAAACAGACGAATATACAGTGTCTATTTGTGTCAAGGATGCTTCTGGGCCTTATCACTATGACTTTCGTCAACACTTAGTTGCCTTGGCGAAAGAACAAGATATTCCATTTAAGCTGGACATCTATCCATTTTATGGTTCGGACGCTTCAGCGGCTATGTCTGCAGGTGCAGAGGTCAAACACGCCCTTCTCGGTGCTGGTATCGAGTCTAGCCATTCTTATGAGCGCACTCATATTGACTCGGTAGTCGCAACAGAGCGTATGGTTGATACCTATCTTAAGAGCGCATTGGTAGGCTAATATGTGCCTTATTTGCCAGAGAATTGAGCTAATTAAAGTTGGGGAAAATCCCTACTTTGTCAAAGAGTTGGAAACAGGCTATCTTGTCATTGGAGATCACCAGTATTTCACAGGCTATAGTCTCTTTCTAGCTAAGGAGCACGTCACGGAATTGCACCATTTAAAAAAGGAGACAAGACTCCGTTTTCTAGAGGAAATGAGTCTAGTCCAAGAGGCAGTTGCCAAGGCCTTTGCTGCTGAGAAAATGAATATCGAACTTCTAGGCAATGGCGATGCCCACCTTCATTGGCATCTTTTCCCTAGACGAAGAGGTGATATGAATGGTCACGGTCTCAAAGGACGTGGTCCAGTTTGGTGGGTTCCTTTTGAAGAAATGACAGCAGAAACCTGCCAAGCAAGTCCGGATGAGATTAAACAATTAGTTAAACGTTTATCGATAGAAGTAGATAAACTATTAGAAATAAAGGAGTAGAAATGAAAAAAAGATACCTTGTCTTGACAGCCTTGCTAGCCTTGAGTCTAGCAGCTTGTTCACAAGAAAAAGCAAAAAATGAAGATGGAACAGCTAAAACAGAACAAACAGCCAAAGCTGATGGAACAGTTGGAAGTAAGTCTCAAGGGGCTACTCAGAAAAAAGCAGAAGTGGTCAACAAAGGTGATTACTACAGTATCCAAGGGAAATACGATGAAATCATCGTAGCAAATAAACATTATCCTTTGTCGAAAGACTATAATCCAGGGGAAAATCCAACAGCTAAGGCTGAGTTAGTCAAACTCATTAAAGCTATGCAAGAGGCAGGTTTCCCAATTAGTGATCATTATAGTGGTTTTAGAAGTTATGAAACTCAGACCAAGCTCTATCAAGATTATGTCAACCAAGATGGGAAGGCAGCAGCTGACCGCTACTCTGCCCGACCTGGCTATAGTGAACACCAAACTGGTTTGGCCTTTGATGTGATTGGGACTGATGGTGATTTAGTAACAGAAGAAAAAGCAGCCCAATGGCTCCTGGATCATGCAGCTGATTATGGATTTGTTGTCCGTTATCTCAAAGGTAAGGAAAAGGAAACAGGCTACATGGCTGAAGAATGGCATCTTCGTTATGTCGGAAAAGAAGCTAAAGAAATTGCTGCAAGTGGTCTCAGTTTGGAAGAATACTATGGATTTGAAGGCGGAGATTACGTCGATTAAAAAAGAAACTTTTCTCTTGCAATTTCAAATAAATAGTGTATAATAGATGAGTATGTGTAAAGCATACTTGTGGGAGGTAAAAATCTTTAATTACCGCCAAAACCACAAAGGAGGATTTAAAAATGGCTAAAAAAGTCGAAAAACTTGTAAAATTGCAAATCCCTGCTGGTAAAGCTACACCAGCTCCACCGGTTGGACCTGCTCTTGGTCAAGCTGGTATCAACATCATGGGATTCACAAAAGAGTTCAACGCTCGTACAGCTGACCAAGCTGGTATGATCATTCCAGTTGTTATCTCAGTTTACGAAGATAAATCATTTACTTTCATCACTAAAACACCACCAGCTGCTGTTCTTTTGAAAAAAGCTGCAGGTGTTGAAAAAGGATCAGGTACACCTAACAAAACTAAAGTTGCTACAGTTACTCGTGCACAAGTACAAGAAATTGCAGAAACTAAGATGCCAGATTTGAACGCAGCAAACGTAGAGTCTGCAATGCGTATGATCGAAGGTACTGCTCGTTCTATGGGATTCACTGTTGTTGACTAATCAATAACACAGTAGAAAATCTCACAGCAGTCTATTAGTTGCTTTTCATACTAGGCAAGTGACTGAAGCTTGTACTTGGGTACAGCAAGGGAGCTTAAGGCTGTAGGAAAAGAAAAATAATAGACTGAAAACCCGCAAGACTTCATCATTTCGAGGAGTGACGTGGGAGATGAAAATCGATTGAACCACTTACAAGGAGAATAGAAAATGGCTAAAAAAAGCAAACAACTTCGTGCTGCTCTTGAGAAAATCGACAGCACAAAAGCATACAGCGTAGAAGAAGCTGTAGCACTTGCAAAAGAAACTAACTTTGCAAAATTTGACGCAACTGTAGAAGTTGCTTACAACTTGAACATCGACGTTAAAAAAGCTGACCAACAAATCCGTGGAGCAATGGTATTGCCAAACGGTACTGGTAAAACTTCACGCGTTCTTGTTTTCGCACGTGGTGCAAAAGCTGAAGAAGCAAAAGCTGCTGGTGCAGACTTTGTTGGTGAAGATGACCTTGTTGCTAAAATCAACGATGGTTGGTTGGACTTCGACGTAGTTATCGCTACACCTGACATGATGGCTCTTGTTGGACGTCTTGGACGTGTCCTTGGACCACGTAACTTGATGCCAAACCCTAAAACTGGTACTGTAACAATGGATGTTGCTAAAGCAGTTGAAGAGTCTAAAGGTGGTAAAATTACTTACCGTGCTGACCGTGCAGGTAACGTTCAAGCAATCATCGGTAAAGTATCATTTGAAGCTGAAAAATTGGTTGAAAACTTTAAAGCTTTCAACGAAACAATCCAAAAAGCAAAACCAGCTACAGCTAAAGGAACTTACGTAACAAACTTGACTATCACAACTACTCAAGGTGTTGGTATCAAAGTTGACGTAAACTCACTTTAATCAGTAGTTTATAAACAAAGACGAGTACGAAAGTGCTCGTTTTTTTATTTGAGAAAATTTATTTTGTTGGATCCAGAAATTGAGTTTTTCTCAGCCTCATTTTGGTGTTTTTGAACGTGATTTGATGATTGATAAAAATAAAGAAATAGGAATTGTTTTCTGTTGATTTGTAAAAAAAATTATATGGATTACAACCGTATCAATTATTTCAATATTCCTAAGTTGGTATAATATTTCTGAAATACTATAAAAAACAACCAGAGAACTACATATTTACACAAGGTTTCTGTTTTTATGATTGTCGAACGAAAATTTTTATCTTGCAATAGATTGTTCTAAATGATATAATAAAACCAAATGTTGATTTATCTTTAATACCTAATTTAAGATATC
Organism: Streptococcus sp. CF7_Ac1-12; assembly: GCF_024295905.1. Taxonomy (GTDB): domain Bacteria; phylum Bacillota; class Bacilli; order Lactobacillales; family Streptococcaceae; genus Streptococcus; species Streptococcus mitis_AP. The sequence goes on from NZ_JANCPG010000005.1 coordinate 122,445, forward strand.
AACCTCTTAATATTGCATAAAAATTTAAGGGGGGGGTATTTTTCCTAGTGTTTGAAATCAACATTATTAAAAAAATAAGGAGGTTGTGTATCTCATGCAGAGAAACCAACAAGATTTTAGAACGGAAAAATACCTTCGTTATGGTATCCGTAAGTATAGTTTTGGAGCTGCATCAGTTGCGATTGCAGCTGGTTTGATGTTCCTTGGGAATGGAGCAGTTTCGGCTACTGAAGTACAAGGGGCTGAAGTTTCGTCTGTAACAACTGCTAATCTAGGGAATCAGGCGGATTCTAAAGATAAATCAGTCAAAGCAGAAGCTGATAAAGTAGAAGAAGCTAAAAAAGTTAAAAAAGAGATTCTTGAAGCTAGCATTTCAACTTTAGAATCAAAACTTTCAACGGCTAAGTATGCAGAGGTTTTTGTACTGAGCTCAGCTAAGGAAGCCTTGACTACAGCTAAAGCAACTCTTGCTAATGCAGAGGCTAGTCAAGCAGAAGTTGATCAACAGGCAGCTACAGTATCTGCTTTAAGTTTGGTTGTAACAGAGTCAAATACTGCTGGTTTCGATAAGAAGCAGGCAGCTGATCAGGAAGCAGCTAAGGCAGAAGCAGAAAAAACTGCAACTCCAGTTGAAAAAGCACTTTCAACGGCTACAACAACTCTGACACAAGTGTCATCAGAAGCTGAAGTAACAAATAAATTGGCTGAGACTCAACTTGCTAAGGCTGATGTCAAAGAAGAAAACAAGGCAGCAGTTACAGCGGCAGTAGCTAAAAACCAAGCAGTTCTTGCTGAAACGAAAACACTGTTAGCTGATAAGAGTATTACAAAAGAGCAAGTAGATGCTCAATTGGAGCGCCTTAACGAATCTATCCTTGCAGTCTACAATGAATTGAAAAATGCAGGAATCGGCCGAGATGGTAAGTTTTCAGTTAACTTAGAAGAAGTACAAACTACTGCCTTGACAGATGGTACAACTGAATTAGGTAAAAAATGGTTAGAAGACCATGGCTATGCAACATTAGCAGATGTACCAATTAAGAAAAACTCAAAAGAAATTGCAACCTTAAATGATCAAATCCATTGGCTTGATTTTTCTGATACATCAGCTTGGACTAATTTGAAAAATGGAATTCAATTACAAATTGGTTCACAATATCAAAAACAAATAATGCCTGGATATGTTGTGACATTAACTGTTAAAGAATTAAAACCTTTCGAAACTACAGAAGCGTATAAACAACGTGTAGCAGGAACTGAACATGCAGCGAGTTATGATGCAGATAAAGAGAATAAATTTAACCGTGCAACAGGATTTGGAGCGGTACCACAAGATCCAAGATATACAAATGTACGTGAAAGAGGAAATGGGATTAATACAGGAAACCATAAAACTGCAATTGCACCAATAACGGATACAGGAAGTCAAGTAGGAGGAGTTACAGCTGGGGTTATCTTTTCTGTTTCAGCAACTTATAATAATAAGCCGGTACAACCGGGGATTGTAATGGCTTCAGGTGAGGATATCAGTGCTGGAGAATTAGAAGCGGAAATTTATACTACTAACGGTACACCTTGGGATTTAGCAGGTGTTATCGGTCGAGATGGTAAGACTCAATATAAACCTACACCAAACTTCCAAAAAGTAAATGCTACAATTACTTATAATACACCTGAGTTTAATAAAGCACTTGCAGCAAAAATGTTTGCGACTAGAGATTCTGCTACAGCAGGTTTAGGTTCACAAATTTTTGGTTCTTACTCAAATGGTGGAAACTATGCTTCACCAATTGTATCATCAGCAAATGTTACTGAAGCTGGTATTTATATCATTTCAGCTGGTCAACAAAGTACAATGGTTGGGATTAAAATCTCTGATTTCGGAGATCTTCCAGAATCTTATGGAACAGCAGAACACTTTATTAGAACTGAAACAACAGATTGGAATACAAATGAAGTTAGACAAATTCAACAACCATTCTTAGGAACTGAAAAAGCAGACATTGATTCAGCTCCAGGAATTCGTGTTCGTGGAGAAGGATCAGATGATCGAAGTGATTCTGCCGATGAAGGTGTTAAACAATTAATTGATGCTGCAGATGTACATAATAATAAAGATACTGGTGAACCAGAAGTAAAATTAGTAAAAGCTCCAGATGACACTTATGAAGTGAATATTAGAGCTTCTGTAAATGGTAATACAAGTTATAATGGTACATTAGATCCAGCTTATGTTCGTGGATTTATCGATTTCAATAATAACGGTAAGTTTGATGCGGATGAAGCATCTGAAATTGTAAAAGTTACAGAAAATAATCAAAAAGTAACATTAAAATTCAGAAATACGCAAATTATTGATACAACAAAAGAAAATGTGAATTTCCGTGTTCGTATTGCTAAAGAAGAGTCTCAAATTGAAAAACCAGTAGGAATTGCATACTCAGGGGAAGTGGAAGATAACCAAATCCAAGTAGCAATTCCACCTCGTGGGGATAAGGAAGAAACTACGGGAGTTCAAGGTGAAACGCAATCGATTGACTTCGAATTTGTGAATAGAGCTGAAGGTGATGATGCGTCAAATGTTGGATCTGGAAACGGAAAAACAACCTTCAACTCATATGGTAAATTATACTATTCAGAACAAAGAAATAATATCAGTTTAGAAACAACCAAAGCTAAACAAGCTGATGGAGTTATGATTGTTAAGCCAGATGGTTCTCTTTCAAAAACTTACACAAAAGAAGGTCAAGGTACCTATAATGTTACAGATACAGGTATAACCTTTACACCAGTAGCTACCTTCGTTGGTAAAGCAGATGGTGTTGCTCTACGCGCAGTAGATGCGAATGGTCAAACAACTGGATGGACAGCTTTAACAGAAAGAAATGGTCTTGTAAACAATAATACAGGAATTCATTCAACAACAGAGTTAACAATGGATGCTGTTTATATTCCAAATGTAACACCAAAAACAATTACTGCAGATCCAAAAACTTCTATTGATATTCAAGGTAAAGAACAAACTGGAACTCCAGTATTTAAAGCTTTTGCGGGAACAACAAAAGAAGAGGCTATCACGCCAACAGCAACTCATCCTGCAAAATTAATTAATCCTACAGATAACTCACTTGTTAAATCAGTAACAGTGGAGAATGAAGGAACATACACAATCAATCCAACAACTGGTGTGGTAACATTCAGGCCACTTCCAACATTCAAAGGTAAAACAAAAGGAATTGGTGTATCGTTAACTGTACCGGTAGGAGCTGATAAAGCTGGAACTGAAGTAACAGCGACAGCAACAACAACTTATACTCCAGAAGTTGTTCCAGTAGTACCAACTGCAGAACCAGCAACATCTACTGATATTCAAGGAGCTGAACAATCAGCAGTTGTAGCATTTGCTCCAGGAAAAGCAACAATTGGAGATACAGAAAAAACAGTAGAACTTAAACCAAATTCAGCTAAATTGTTAAATGCTGATGGAAGTGTACCGACAGAAGCGACAGTACCAGCTTATAAAGAGGACGGAGTTACTCAAGTAGGAACATACTCAGTTGATCCAGCTACTAATAAAGTAACCTTTACACCAACTGATAAGGCTTATGTAGGTAAAGTATTACCAGCAAATGTACAAGCAGAAGATGTAAATGGAACAACTGTTAAAACAACTTACACACCTACAATCGTAGGAGTTAAACCAACAGCTACACCAGCTGAATCTACAAACATTCAAGGTGAAGAACAATCAGGTGTTGTAGCATTTGCACCAGGAAAAGCAACAATTTCAGGTACAGAAAAAATAGTAGCGCTTAAAGCGAATTCAGCTAAATTAGTAAATGCAGATGGAAGTGTACCAACAGAAGCAACAGTTCCAGCATATGCAGCTGATGGAGTTACTAAAGTAGGTACTTACTCAATCGACCCATCAAATAATACTGTAACATTTACACCAACTGATAAAACTTATAAAGGTACCGTATTACCAGCGAATGTTCAAGCAGAAGATGAAAATGGTACAACTGTGAAAACAACCTATACTCCACATATCGTAGGAGTAGTTCCAACAGCAGAACCAGCTACTTCAACAGATATCCAAGGGGTAGAACAATCAAAAGAAGTTACATTTACTCCAGGTAAAACAGAAATCAATGGAACAGAAAAAACAGTAGCAATCGATACAACTTCATTTAAATTATTAGATGAAAATGAAAATGCAGTAGATTCAGTTCCAGCGAAGAACCCAGCAGGTGATGTGATTGGTACGTATACACTTAAAGTCGTAGATGGAAAAGTGAATGCAGTATTTACACCAACAGATAAAACGTATGCGGGTGAAGTTGAGCCAGTAACGATCCAAGCAAAAGATACAAATGGAACAGTTGTAAAAACAACTTATACTCCATCTATTACACCAGTAGAACCATCAGGAACACCAACAACTTCTGAAGGAATTCAAGGTGCTAAACAAGAAGGAACTCCATCATTCACACCAGGTGATGAAAGAATTCCTATGAAGATTGATGCGGATCAGCCAGCTAAATTAGTAAATCCTGAAACTGGAAAACCAATAGATGATACAACAATTCCAGCAAAAGATAATGATGGAAATACAGTTGGTACCTACACAATTGAACCAACAACAGGTAAAGTAACATTTACACCAAATAAAGACTTTACAGGTACACCAGTAGCAGCAACTGTTCAAGCAAAAGATGCGAATGGAACACCAACAACTGCTACTTATGAACCAACAGTTAAACCAGTAACACCAACAGGTTCAGATACTGTAACAGAAGATGTTCAAGGTTCAATTCAAAAAGGTAAACCAACATTTGAAGGTGGCACAGTAACAGTTAACGGTGAAGAAAAAACTGTTGCAATCGATGAAGATAAACCAGCTAAATTGGTAGATCCAAAAACAGGTGATCCAGTTGAATCAGTAACTATCGATGGTGAAGGAACATATACAGTAACTCCAGACGGCATAGTAACATTTACACCAGAAAAGAACTTTACAGGTAAAGGAACAGGTGTTACAGTTCAACGTGAAGATAAGAATGCTACACCAGTGACAGCTAAATACACACCAGTTGTAAAACCAGCAACACCAACAAGTTCAGATGTCATCACAACTAATGTTCAAGGTGCAATTCAAGAAGGGACACCAACATTTACAGGTGGAAAAGTAACGATTAATGGTCAAGAAAAAACTGTTGCAATCGATGAAGCTGTAAAACCAAAATTCGATGATGGAACAACTGAAAAAGTAGTACCAAACGAAGGAACATACACAATCGATGAAAATGGAAAAGTAACATTCACTCCAGAAAAAACATTCACAGGACAAGCTGCAGGAGTAACAGTTAAGCGTGTTGACAAAAACGGAACACCAGTAACAGCTAAATACACACCAGTAGTAATCCCAGTGTCACCAACTTCTAAAGATGCTGAATCAGAAGGTCCAAAAGGACAATCTCAAGAAGGGACACCAACATTTACAGGTGGAAAAGTAACACTTAACGGGAAAGAAGTACCAGTAGCAATCGATGAAAATGTAAAACCAAAATTCGATGATGGAACAACTGAAAAAGTAGTACCAAACGAAGGAACATATACAATCGATGAAAATGGAAAAGTAACATTCACTCCAGAGCCAAACTTCGTAGGAAAAGCTACAGGAGTAACAGTTAAACGTGTTGATAAGAACGGAACACCAGTAACAGCTAAATATACTCCAACAGTTCGCCCAGATACTAGATTTGTAGTTATCGAAAAAGATGGCAAAGAAACAGATTTACTTCCATCTAAAGATGGAGCTAAACCTTCAGAACCAATTCCAGGATATAATGTTGTTAGAACTGAAATTGATGAAAAAGGAAATACAAAACACATCTACGAAAAAGTTAAGACATCATTCAAGGATAAAGAAGGAAACGAAATTCCTAAATATCCAAGTGAGCCAGGA
>NZ_JANCPG010000006.1:0-110225 GCF_024295905.1 Streptococcus sp. CF7_Ac1-12
CCTCTTTTTCCATTTTGAAATGGGGATTCTTCCTTGAAAATAATCAGTAATTGTGCTAAAATTAAAAGAACATTCTAAAATATTCGGAATTTAAAGTAAGGAAAAACATGGCTAATATTTTAAAAACAATTATCGAAAATGATAAAGGAGAAATCCGTCGTCTGGAAAAGATGGCCGACAAGGTTTTCAAATACGAAGACCAAATGGCTGCTTTGACAGATGACCAACTAAAAGCAAAAACAGTTGAATTTAAAGAACGTTATCAAAATGGAGAATCACTGGATTCATTGCTTTATGAGGCATTTGCGGTTGTCCGTGAAGGTGCTAAACGTGTCCTAGGTCTCTTCCCATATAAGGTTCAGGTTATGGGGGGAATCGTTCTTCACCATGGTGACGTGCCAGAGATGCGTACAGGGGAAGGAAAAACCTTGACTGCGACCATGCCGGTATACCTCAATGCCCTTTCAGGCAAAGGGGTTCACGTAGTTACGGTCAATGAATACCTGTCAGAACGTGACGCGACTGAGATGGGTGAATTGTACTCATGGCTTGGTTTGTCAGTAGGGATTAACTTGGCCGCCAAATCTCCAATGGAGAAAAAAGAAGCCTATGAGTGTGATATTACTTATTCAACTAACTCAGAAATCGGATTTGATTACCTACGTGATAACATGGTCGTTCGCGCTGAAAACATGGTACAACGTCCGCTTAACTATGCCTTGGTCGATGAGGTTGACTCAATCTTGATTGACGAGGCCCGTACACCTTTGATTGTATCAGGTGCTAATGCGGTTGAAACTAGTCAGCTCTACCACATGGCAGACCACTATGTAAAATCGTTGGACAAAGACGACTACATCATTGATGTGCAGTCTAAGACTATTGGTTTGTCTGATTCAGGGATTGACAAGGCTGAAAGCTACTTCAAGCTTGAAAACCTTTATGACATTGAAAACGTAGCTCTGACTCACTTTATCGATAACGCCCTTCGTGCCAACTACATCATGCTTCTCGATATTGACTATGTGGTGAGCGAAGAGCAAGAAATCTTGATCGTCGACCAATTTACAGGTCGTACCATGGAAGGTCGTCGTTATTCTGATGGATTGCACCAAGCCATTGAAGCCAAAGAAGGTGTTCCAATCCAAGATGAAACCAAGACATCTGCCTCAATTACTTACCAAAACCTTTTCCGTATGTACAAGAAATTGTCTGGTATGACGGGTACTGGTAAGACTGAGGAAGAAGAATTCCGTGAAATCTACAACATTCGTGTTATTCCAATCCCAACAAACCGTCCTGTTCAACGTATTGACCATCCAGATTTGCTTTTTGCTAGCATTGAAGCTAAGTTTAAGGCGGTTGTCGAAGACGTTAAGGCTCGTTACCAAAAAGGTCAACCTGTCTTGGTTGGTACAGTAGCAGTTGAAACCAGTGACTACATTTCTAAGAAATTGGTTGCAGCTGGCGTACCTCACGAAGTCTTGAATGCCAAAAACCACTATAAAGAAGCCCAAATTATTATGAATGCTGGTCAACGTGGTGCTGTTACCATCGCAACCAACATGGCCGGTCGTGGTACCGATATCAAGCTTGGTGAAGGGGTTCGCGAATTAGGTGGACTTTGTGTGATTGGTACAGAACGTCATGAAAGCCGTCGTATCGATAACCAGCTTCGTGGACGTTCAGGTCGTCAAGGAGACCCAGGTGAGTCACAATTCTACCTATCTCTTGAAGATGATTTGATGAAACGTTTTGGTTCTGAACGTCTGAAAGGTGTCTTCGAACGTCTCAATATGTCTGATGAAGCCATTGAGTCTCGTATGTTGACACGTCAGGTTGAAGCGGCTCAAAAACGTGTCGAAGGAAATAACTACGATACCCGTAAACAAGTCCTTCAATACGATGATGTCATGCGTGAACAACGTGAGATTATCTACGCTCAACGTTACGATGTTATCACTGCAGACCGTGACTTGGCACCTGAAATTCAGGCAATGATCAAACGCACGATTGGTCGTGTCGTTGATGGTCATGCGCGTGCAAAACAAGATGAAAAACTAGAAGCAATTTTGAACTTTGCTAAGTACAACTTGCTTCCAGAAGATTCTATTACGATGGAAGACTTGTCAGGCTTGTCTGATAAGGCAATTAAGGAAGAGCTCTTCCAACGTGCCTTGCAAGTTTACGATAGTCAGGTTTCAAAACTACGCGATGAAGAAGCAGTTAAAGAATTCCAAAAAGTCTTGATTCTACGAGTGGTGGATAACAAGTGGACAGATCATATCGATGCCCTTGATCAATTGCGTAACGCTGTTGGACTTCGTGGCTATGCTCAGAACAACCCTGTTGTTGAGTATCAGGCGGAAGGTTTCCGTATGTTTAATGACATGATTGGTTCGATTGAGTTTGATGTGACACGCTTGATGATGAAAGCACAAATTCATGAACAAGAAAGACCACAAGCAGAACACCATATCAGTACAACAGCGACTCGAAATATCGCTGCCCACCAAGCAAATATCCCAGAAGATTTGGATTTGAGCCAGATTGGACGGAATGAACTTTGCCCATGTGGTTCTGGTAAGAAGTTTAAAAACTGTCACGGTAAAAGACAATAAAATGAGATAGTTTAGAGGCGGATACCTTGTGAAAAGTAAATTTTTACTTGGTATCCGTTTGCTTTATAAGGAGATGAGTTATGGTATTTACAGCAAAAAGTCCTAAAATTAATATTGAAGAAGTTCGTGCCTTATCAAAATTAGAAGGCCAAGCTTTAGAGAGAAAATCACAGCGCGATCAAGAGCTAGAAGCCATTATACGTGGAGAAGACCAGCGAATTCTCTTGGTAATCGGGCCATGCTCATCTGACAATGAAGAAGCTGTTCTTGAATACGCTAAGCGTTTGGCAGCTTTGCAAGAAGAAGTGGCAGACCGTATCTTTATGGTTATGCGTGTTTATACTGCTAAACCCCGTACCAACGGAGATGGCTATAAGGGCTTGATTCACCAGCCTAATGCGACAGAAGCGCCTAGTCTTATCAATGGAATCAAAGCCGTTCGCCATCTTCATTATCGTGTTATCACAGAAACAGGAATGACAACGGCTGATGAAATGCTTTATCCTGAAAATCTACCGCTTGTGGATGATTTGATTTCTTACATGGCGGTTGGTGCCCGTTCAGTTGAAGACCAGCAACACCGCTTTGTGGCAAGTGGAGCAGATTTCGCGACTGGGTTTAAAAATCCAACATCTGGAAATCTCAATGTTATGTTTAATGGGATTTATGCTGCTCAAAACAAACAAAGTTTCCTTTTTCTTGGAAAAGAAGTGGAAACAACTGGGAACCCACTTTCGCATGCCATTCTTCGTGGAGCGATCAATGAGTATGGTAAGAATATTCCTAACTACTACTATGATAATTTGATGGATACCATTGCTCAGTATGAAAAAATGGGCTTGGAAAATCCCTTTATCATCGTCGATACTAATCATGACAACTCTGGTAAGCAATACATGGATCAGATTCGAATTGTCCGCCAGACCTTGATTAACCGTGATTGGAATGAAAAGATCAAGCAGTATGTTCGTGGCTTTATGATTGAGTCTTATCTAGAAGACGGCCGTCAAAACGAACCGGAAGTATTTGGCAAGTCTATCACAGACCCTTGTCTTGGCTGGGATAATACGGAAGCCCTTGTCAGAGAAATCTACCAAACGCTAGGAGAATAAGATGACATTTATTGAAAAAGGTCAAGAAATCGATATTGAAGCAATCAAGGCAGAAACTCAATTGTCTGCGGAAGCCTTGCGACTAAAGGAGCGTCGTGATAGAGAATTGGCAGACATTATTTCAGGTGAAGATGACCGTATCCTTTTGGTGATTGGTCCTTGCTCTTCTGATAATGAAGAGGCTGTCTTGGAATATGCCCGCCGTTTGTCCGCCTTGCAAAAGAAGGTGGCGGACAAGATTTTCATGGTTATGCGTGTTTATACAGCTAAACCACGCACCAACGGAGACGGCTATAAAGGTTTAGTTCACCAGCCAGATACTTCTAAGGCTCCAAGTCTGATTAACGGTTTGCAGGCTGTGCGTCAGTTGCACTACCGTGTGATTACAGAGACTGGTTTGACAACGGCAGATGAGATGCTTTATCCGTCAAATCTGGTCTTGGTAGATGATTTGGTCAGCTACCATGCTGTAGGAGCTCGTTCTGTGGAAGACCAAGAGCACCGCTTTGTGGCCTCAGGGATTGATGCACCAGTCGGGATGAAAAATCCAACCTCTGGAAATCTTGGTGTCATGTTTAATGGCATCTATGCCGCTCAAAACAAACAAACCTTCCTCTTTCATGGCCAAGAAGTTGAGACTTCAGGAAATCCCTTGGCCCACGTCATCCTTCGTGGCGCAGTTAATGAATATGGGAAAAATGAGCCTAACTTTTACTATGAAACACTGCTAAATGCTATTGAGCGTTATGAAACTATGGGACTTGAAAATCCTTTTATCCTCATTGACACCAACCATGACAACTCAGGCAAGCAATATATGGAGCAGATTCGAATTGTTCGCCAGACCTTGCAAAATCGTGATTGGAATGAGAAGATTAAAAAGACAGTTCGAGGCTTTATGATTGAGTCTTACCTAGCAGATGGTCGTCAAAATCAACCAGAGGTCTTTGGTTGCTCTATTACCGATCCTTGCCTAGGCTGGGAAAATACAGAGGCCTTGGTAGAAGAGATTTATGCTACCTTGACAAAATAAGTGAAAAGGATGGAGTTGGGGAATCTCAACTCCTTTTGATGAGAATGATAGTTGGACACGGAATTGACATCGAAGAATTGGCTTCGATAGAAAGCGCGGTTACACGACATGAAGGATTTGCTAAGCGCGTGCTGACCGCTAAGGAAATGGAGCGCTTCACCAGTCTCAAAGGGCGCAGGCAGATTGAATATTTGGCTGGTCGCTGGTCGGCTAAGGAGGCCTTTTCCAAGGCCATGGGAACGGGCATTGGCAAGCTCGGTTTTCAGGATTTGGAAGTCTTGAACAATGAACGCGGGGCGCCTTATTTTAGTCAGGCACCATTTTCAGGAAAGATTTGGCTGTCTATCAGCCACACCGATCAGTTTGTGACAGCCAGTGTCATTTTGGAGGAAAATCATGAAAGCTAGTCCACATAGACCAACCAAAGCTCTGATTCATCTGGGAGCTATTCGACAAAATATTCAGCAAATGGGGGCTCATATCCCTCAAGGAACGCTCAAGTGGGCAGTGGTCAAGGCTAATGCCTATGGGCATGGGGCTGTTGCCGTTGCCAAGGCGATTCAAGAGGATGTTGATGGCTTTTGTGTTTCCAATATCGATGAAGCTCTTGAACTCAGACAGGCTGGACTCAGTAAACGAATCCTCATTTTAGGAGTTTCTGAAATCGAAGCTGTCGCTCTAGCTAAAGAATACGACATCACCTTGACTGTGGCTGGACTGGAGTGGATTCAAGCACTCTTAGATAAAGAATCAGACTTAGCTGGATTGACAGTTCACCTCAAGATTGATTCAGGAATGGGAAGGATTGGTTTTCGAGAGGCTCGTGAGGCTGAGCAGGCTCAAGACTTGCTCAGACAACACGGTGCTCGTGTTGAAGGGATTTTTACCCATTTTGCGACTGCAGATGAAGCATCAGATGCCTACTTTAATGAGCAATTAGAACGGTTTAAAAAAATTCTGTCAAGTATGAAAGGTCTTCCAGAGCTGGTTCATGCTAGTAATTCTGCAACGACTCTTTGGCATGCAGAGACTATTTTCAATGCAGTCCGTATGGGAGACGCCATGTATGGTCTCAATCCTAGCGGAGAGGTCTTGGACTTGCCCTATGACTTGAAACCAGCCTTGACTTTGGAATCTGCTCTAGTTCATGTCAAGACAGTTCCAGCTGGAGCTTGCATGGGCTATGGAGCGACCTATCAGGCGGATAGCGAGCAAGTCATCGCGACCGTTCCAATCGGCTATGCGGATGGTTGGACGCGAGATATGCAAAATTTCACTGTCTTGGTTGATGGGCAAGCTTGCCCAATCGTTGGGCGAGTTTCTATGGACCAAATCACCATTCGTCTACCTAAGCCTTATCCCTTAGGAACCAAGGTGACCTTAATTGGCTCCAATGGGGGCAAGGAGATAACGGCTACTCAGGTAGCGACCTACCGTGGGACTATTAACTACGAGGTGGTTTGTCTTCTCAGTGACCGCATTCCGAGAGAATATTATTAAAGAAGAAAGGAGTGGAGCATGAATCTACATCAACCCTTGCATGTCTTACCTGGTGTGGGACCAAAGTCAGCAGAAAAATACGCCAAACTAGGAATTGAAAACTTGCAAGATCTTTTGCTCTACTTTCCTTTCCGTTATGAAGACTTCAAGACCAAACAGGTGCTGGAACTGGAAGACGGTGAGAAAGCGGTTCTTTCTGGTCAAGTTGTGACTCCTGCCAGTGTCCAGTATTATGGTTTCAAGCGCAATCGTCTGCGCTTTAGCCTCAAGCAGGGAGAAGTTGTTTTTGCGGTGAATTTCTTTAACCAGCCCTATCTAGCTGATAAGATAGAGTTGGGAGCAACTCTTGCTGTCTTTGGAAAATGGGATCGAGCTAAGGCTAGTCTGACTGGGATGAAGGTCCTGGCTCAGGTGGAAGATGACCTCCAACCTGTCTATAGATTGGCTCAGGGAGTCAGTCAGGCCAGTCTGGTCAAGGTTATTAAGACAGCCTTTGATCAGGGGTTGGACCTCTTGATAGAGGAAAATCTTCCCCAGTCTTTACTAGACAAATACAAACTTATGTCCCGTTGCCAAGCAGTTCGTGCTATGCATTTCCCTAAGGATTTGGCAGAATACAAGCAGGCTCTTCGCCGTATTAAGTTTGAAGAACTCTTTTATTTCCAAATGCAGTTGCAGACGCTCAAGTCTGAAAATAGAGTTCAGGGAAGCGGCTTGGTTCTGAATTGGTCTCAGGAAAAGGTGACAGCAGTTAAAGCAAGTCTTCCTTTTGCTCTGACCCCAGCTCAAGAAAAGAGTTTGCAGGAAATTTTGGCCGACATGAAGTCCGACCACCACATGAATCGACTCTTACAAGGAGATGTGGGGAGCGGAAAAACGGTGGTTGCTGGCTTGGCCATGTTTGCGGCAGTGACAGCTGGGCACCAGGCTGCTCTCATGGTACCGACAGAAATCCTAGCAGAGCAACACTTTGAAAGTCTACAGAGTCTCTTTCCAGACTTGAAACTCGCTCTCTTGACAGGATCCTTGAAAGCTGCAGAAAAAAGAGAAGTCTTGGAGATAATTGCCAAGGGTGAGGCTGATTTGATTATCGGAACCCATGCTCTGATTCAGGATGGGGTGGAGTATGCTTGCCTTGGTTTGATTATCATCGATGAGCAGCACCGTTTTGGTGTGGGTCAAAGGCGGATTTTACGGGAAAAAGGAGACAATCCAGATGTCCTCATGATGACGGCGACTCCCATTCCACGGACGCTAGCCATCACAGCCTTTGGAGATATGGATGTTTCCATTATCGACCAGATGCCAGCAGGTCGAAAACCCATTGTGACGCGCTGGATCAAACATGAGCAACTAGCTCAGGTCCTGACTTGGTTAGAGGGGGAAATCCAAAAAGGTTCTCAAGCCTATGTCATCTCTCCCTTGATTGAAGAATCAGAAGCTCTGGATTTGAAAAATGCCATTGCCTTATCAGAGGAATTGACGGCGCATTTTGCAGGAAAGGCAGAGGTAGCTCTTCTACATGGTAAAATGAAGAGTGATGAAAAAGACCAGATCATGCAGGATTTCAAAGAGAGAAAAACGGATATTCTGGTTTCAACGACGGTTATCGAGGTCGGGGTTAACGTTCCAAATGCGACAGTTATGATCATCATGGATGCCGATCGCTTCGGGCTCAGCCAGCTTCACCAGCTCAGAGGTCGTGTCGGTCGGGGGGACAAGCAGTCCTATGCTGTTCTCGTTGCTAATCCCAAGACTGATTCTGGAAAAGATCGCATGCGCATTATGACAGAAACCACTAATGGTTTTGTCCTTGCGGAGGAAGATTTGAAAATGCGTGGTTCAGGTGAAATTTTTGGAACCAGACAGTCAGGACTTCCAGAATTCCAAGTGGCTGATATTATCGAAGATTTTCCGATTTTAGAAGAGGCTAGAAAGGTTGCCAGCTATATTAGTTCTATGGAAGGTTGGAAAGAGGATCCAGAATGGCGCATGATTGCCCTTCATATGGAAAAGAAAGAACATTTAGATTAATACTCTTCGAAAATCAAATTCAAACCACGTCAGCTTCGCCTTGTCGTATATATATGTTACTGACTTCGTCAGTTCTATCTGCAACCTCAAAACAGTGTTTTGAGCAACCTGCGGCTAGTTTCCTAGTTTGCTCTTTGATTTTCATTGAGTATAAGCTTTCTATAAGGAAATCTTAAGCTAGCTTTCAGGTTTGGTCCTTATACTAGAGTCATCAAAAAGAAACGAGGACTCTCACATGACCGTAACGATTAAAGTAAATTACCAAACCACTTTCCAAAAGAAAGAAGCAACAAAATAATATAAATATAAGGAAGAAAGAGCGTAACTGCTCTTTTTTGTTTCTAAAAGCACAATTTATTGAATCTAAAATAGCACACTGCGGATTCTAAAAAATTCTAGAAATTATAGTAGATTGAATCTTGAATAGTCCACCGAGTTTTCTAAAACATTGTTAGAAATTAGTTTGAATTCCGCAATTAATTTGTTCAGTTTTTATTTCATTTAACTATAATTTGACTTTCCTAATTTCTTTGTTCATATCTTATTTCAATACACCATATCTTACTATTTCAGAACCCACATCTAGCATAACTAAAAAACAGATTCTTCCATCTATTACGGAAAAATCTGTCATTGATTTAATGATTTACAAAAACTCCAACCACGGCTTGCGAACCCTGTCCTTACTGGTTTCTCTATATTTTTTAGTTCTTATTTATGATGCTCTTTCAATATTTCTTCAAACTCAGAGACAGTCATACCCAACTGTTGACTGGCAACTTCAGAAGGCAAAAGACCTTGACGGACTAGATTTAGTAGCATAGACAAACTTCCTTCAACTTTTCCACGCTCCAGTCCCTGTTCAATCCCTTCTGCCCTAGCAGTTTCCAAGGCATAATCATGAGCCAATAATGCCTGTTCTTCACGCATACGTAGTTGACTAAACATTTTCCTGTCCTCCTCGGACCAGCTCTTGTAGTCTAGCAGTTGGTCTGCCTGGCTGATGGCTCGCTCGGGTTGTTGGGTAAAGGGTTTATTCCCAAAAAACTCCAACCACGGTTTGCGAACGCTATCCTTGCTGGTTTCTCTGTATTTTTTTAGTTCTAAGAACGCCATCTTGACTAGATGGTTTTCCTGCCTGTTGTTTGTAATTGTCAAAACCTCACCTGTCGTATCCTCTCGCATACTAAAACTGTGAAAGGCTAAATCATCCTGAAAGTAGTTGCTGTCCACAATTGCAATGGCGTAGACAGGAGCGATATGCTTGTAACTCTGGTGTGTATCACCTTCACGTTGACGAATTTTTTCAAGATTTTGATTGACCTGACTGCACAGATAAGCCCATAAACGATTAATGAAAAAATTCTGATGATGCACCTGAATCTCAATGATCACTTGGGTGCCATTGTCCAACTCTGCCAAGACGTCTATACTAGTGTAAAAATCCTGCGCTGAGTAAGGCAGGGAAGGCAAGACGTGAATATTGCTTCCCTCCAAAATGGTCACATTTTTGGCTGGTAAGTCCAGCATATCGCGAATAAATTGACAAGTGATTTCTGGGTTGCTAAAAATCTTCTTAGCCACTAAATCATTGGTCGGGCTAATGCCCGGATGTCTGAGAATCATTCTTTCTCTCCTTTCATTATAGCACATTTTTACCTCTAGGTTGACTAGATTTAGTGCTTCTATCTATTTATTCGTAAAAAAGCGTAACTTCTCAAAGTAACTTCCCTCTCTCTCCCAAAACTGGAAGTTAGTTTTAGAAGTGACCCAATGAAAATCAAAGAGCAAACTAGGAAACTAGCCGCAGGTTGCTCAAAACACTGTTTTGAGGTTGCAGATAGAACTGACGAAGTCAGTAACATATATATACGGCAAGGCGAAGCTGACGTGGTTTGAAGAGATTTTCGAAGAGTATTACCCTTCTTTCTTGCATTGCTTTTCTAGATATGCTACAGTTGTGATAGCGATTACAAAATAAAAGGAGCATGCTATGAAAAATCCAGCTTTATTAGAAGAAATCAAGACTTATAGAGGACGGGATGAGGTCCCAGAAGACTTTGATGCTTTCTGGGATGAGGAAGTGAAAAAAGTTTCAACTCTTCCAGCCTACCAGTTGGAGGAAAGAAATTTCCACATTCCTCAAGTTAGTTGCTATGAGTTAACGTTTGAAGGAACGAATGAGGGAAAGGTTTATGCGCGCGTCGTTCTTCCAAAGACTGAGGAGAAGGTTCCACTAATCTTCCATTTCCATGGTTATATGGGACGTGGCTGGGACTGGGCCGACATGCTGGCCTTCACCGTGGCTGGTTACGGTGTTGTTTCCATGGATGTGCGGGGGCAGTCGGGTTACTCACAAGACGGCTTGCGTTCTCCTCTAGGAAATACAGTTAAGGGGCATATTATCCGTGGTGCTGTGGAAGGTCGGGATCACCTCTTTTATAAGGATGTTTATCTGGATATTTACCAGTTGGTTGAAATTGTTGCTAGTCTGCCTCAGGTTGATGAGGAGCGTCTTTCTAGCTATGGTGCTTCACAAGGAGGGGCTCTAGCCTTGGTTGCGGCAGCGCTCAATCCTCGGATTCAGAAAACTGTTGCCATCTATCCTTTCTTGTCAGACTTCAGACGAGTGCTTGAGATTGGCAATACCAGTGAAGCTTACGACGAACTTTTCCGTTATTTCAAGTTTCACGACCCCTTCCATGAAACTGAGGAGGAAATCATGTCGACCCTGGACTATATAGATGTGAAAAATCTTGCCCATCGTATCAAGGGTGAGGTTAAGATGATTACGGGCTTGGACGACGATGTTTGCTATCCTATTACCCAATTTGCGATTTACAACCGTCTGACCTGCGATAAAGCCTATCGCATCATGCCTGAGTATGCCCACGAAGCCATGAATGTATTTGTTAATGATCAAGTCTACAACTGGCTGTGTGGTAGTGAGATTCCTTTTAAGTATGTAAAATGATAAATGAGAGAGCCCAGTAGCTCTCTTTTTGTACAGAATCTAGTTAGCAAATATTCTAGTTCATATATACTTTGAAATTCATACTCTTCGAAAATCTCTTCAAACTACGTCAGCTTTATCTGTAATCTCAAAACAGTGTCTTGAGTAGCCTGCGGCTAGCTTCCTAGTTTGCTCTTTGATTTTTATTGAGTATGAGTTTTTTTCTGGGCTGTGGTGTCAAACAATTCATTTTCTATCTAGTTGGGTATAAGCTATTTCAATACATTGGAAAGCGTCTGTGAAATATGTTATAATTTATAAGAAAATATACAGTTTGGCTACAAATGAACATTTATATATAAGTTTATGTATAACTTAGTTTTTCTGATTAGGATAATATCTTATAAAAAACTATATTCCTGGAGATACAGTACTTAAATAGCATTTGTAAAGCAACAAAATAATCTATAGCTATTTTTATTGTAAGAATCAAAGTAGAGAGTGTTATGCTAATGGAAACTGTAATATTTTATTTTTTAGAATATACTTGGATAAATTAACTTTGAAAGTTAAAGTGAGGTAATGCATGTTTGTATGTTTAAAAGGTTTGGGAAAATTTCGTAAATCCAAAGCTTATGGTTTGGTTGGTTGTTTGACACTATCTGCAGTGATTGGATTAGCTGCACCAGACTTACCAGTTATTGGTGGTGGAGTCGTTGCTGCTGATGTTATTCAGGGTGGTAACGATATAAAAGATGTGGATGTTCATAGTAAATCTGCAGAAGGTGTTGCTATGACTTACACCACTTATGATAGCGGAACAAGTGGAAAACAAACGGCTTCTGGTAGTGGTGTCTTTGTAGCGCCAAATGTCATGGTGACAGTAGCTCATAATTACTATGATAAAAATCAAGAAGACAAGTCTGCGGTCTTACGTGGTGGAGAGTCTGCTCGTAGTTATGTTGTGATGAACTCAGAAACAGAGAAGAGTAACAAAGTACCCACATCAGGGGTATCCGAGTCTCTTGAAAAAGACTCTATTCATTTGTATGATGAGAAGAATTTTGGTAAAGAATATGGTAATGACTTAGCGGTAGTAGTTACTAAAAAGCCTGTAGAAGCTATGACGGGAGGTGAGGACTCTCCAAGAGAGTTGAGTGATAAAGAGGTTTCTACGGGTGATAGCATCACTATGGTCGGATATCCCAATGATTTTTCTACTCCAAATTTAAGTAAAGAAAATAAAGCTCGATTGAAAGATGGTAAGGCTTATTCAGTCTCAACAACTGTGAGCAGTGTCAATAAAGAGAGTGGTGCAGTCACTTATCACTCCTCAGCTTTAGGAGGTTTTTCAGGTGCTCCTTTGTTTAATGATAAGGGAGAAGTAGTCGGTATCCACCAGCACGGAACCAATACTTCAAGCGCCCCTGAGAGTGAGCGTATTGGGGGTGGTACGATTTTTACGGACAAGCACAGAGCTTGGATTCGTTCTATGATTGATAAATATGGTATAAAGGGTTGGTATATAGATGGTGCAAACCGTTACTACTATGATGAAAATCATATAGCTTTAAAAGATGTAGAATCTGAGATTGATGGTGCTTTGTATAGTTTTGATGAAAAAGGTCGAGCTACTTTAGTAAAAGGTGAAGAAAAAGGTCGTGTTCTACTTCGAGTGGAAGATACTAAAGGAACTCGCTTGATTTCAGATAAGGTTGTTCAGGAAGGTCCCGTTGGAAGTGGCTTGAATTTTCATTTAAGACAAAATCCAGACTTCAAACAGTTAATAGCAACTTCCCCAACAGCTAAAGTGGTATCCTATAACGGAGTGTCAATTAACAAACTAGCAAGTGATACTACTTGGTCTGATGACTATGTCAGTAAGTTAGCTTTAGGTAATACAATTATAAGAGCGGTAGTAGATTCGATAACTCCTCCATCTACCTCTTCTTCGGATTTTGCAAGAACTGAAGTTGGAAAGGTTGATTTGAGTGGTAAATCGAACTTACCTGTGCCTAGTAAAGAGGTATTACAAGCTCCGAATGGCTCAGAAAATTTCTATGCTACAACGCATATTCAAACGCCAGATGGGTCGGGGTCAGGTACTTTAATTGCACCAAATTTGGTGTTAACAGTCGCTCATAATTTCTTAACAGTTAAAGGTTCTGAGGTAGTTACTAAATCTGGTCGTACCAATACAGTGTATAAAGCAACTTTACCGAATGGGTTGTCTGTGAATTTTTCAGATGATGATATTGTTTATTGGAATAAGAAAGATTCAGTATTTGGATTTAAAAATGACTTAGCTTTGGTTCGATTAAAAGAAGAGGTAAAAGGAGTAACTCCTGTAGAGGTTGTAAAACGATCTTCGAAAGTTGCAGAGGGGGATTCAGTTTCGGTCTATGGTTTTCCAGATAACAAGCTAAGTCCAGTTTTAGATAGCAAAGTAGTAGGAACTACAGACTTCGGTTCTGGAATAGAGGGAATTAGCTATGGAGGTACGAAACCTGGAGCGTCTGGTGGTGGTCTTTATAATGATAAAGGTGCTTTAATTGGAGTTCACCAAAATGGTGTTGTAGGAAGCCGTAGTGGTGGTTTGGTTTTATCAAAAGAGCAGCTGGATTGGGTTCGTTCTTATATTGAGGGTCAACCAAAAGATCCTGTCTATGTGGAAGATAAAGAAGTGGAACCTTCTAAGAAGGATTCGGATAAGGATTTAGCTGGGAAATTAGATCCAAAAAAAGATAGTGGAAAAGAAGATTCTGGTATTTTAGGTACATCTGGTGACTTTGCGACTCCTACAGTCTCTAAGCCAGAGTTTACAGGTGGCGTGAATGGAGGCGACTCACTTGTTACAGAAGTTCCAGAGTATAGCGGTATTATATCCACATTAGGAGATTCTCCAGCTCCTACAGTCTCTAAGCCAGAGTTTACAGGTGGCGTGAATGGGGGCGACTCACTTGTTACAGAAGTTCCAGAGTATAGCGGTGTTCTATCCACATTAGGAGATTCTCCAGCTCCTACAGTAGCTAAGCCAGAGTATATGGGTGATACATTATCAAGCTCAGGAGAAGACTCGGCTCCAACAGTTGAACAGCATGACTTCACAGGCGGAGTTAACGGAGGCGACTCACTTGTTACAGAAGTTCCAGAGTATAGCGGTGTTCTATCCACATTAGGAGACTTTCCAGCTCCTACAGTCTCTAAGCCAGACTTTACAGGAGGAGTTCCTTTCACTGAATCTCCGATACTAGAAATCCCAGAATATATGGGTCCATTATCAACCTCAGGAGAAGGAAGTTCAGTAGTGAAATCTACTGATAAACAAGTAAATAATAAAGACAGTAAGGATGAAGCAGAAACTAAGAACGTTATCACAGGAATTGCTAGTTCACAACGTATTTTAAAAAATGAAACAGGAAGTATTCAAATTCAAGCTTCAGAAGAAGTATTGAAAAATGTGATAGGTATTCAAATGCAAGAAGTTCAAGTTAGTGATTTAAGTTCATTAAACTACAAAGCATTTGATATCAAATTGAAGGATGTAAATGGAAGATATGTTAAACTTGAAGGAAAAGTCCTTGTTACTTTTGCTACAGATCAGTCCGTTGAGAATGTTTATGCTGTAGATCCAGAAGGAAAACTACACACTATTGAATTCGAACAAAAAGATGGAAAGATTATTTTTGAAATTAACAATTCTAGTATTTATGCGATGACTTTCCGACGCTCCATTGACAATCTACCATTTAAAAATCCTACAGAAGATAACAAGGTTGAAGAACTTTCACTGTCATCTAAATTGTTATCTACAAATGAGAACTCAGGATTTAGTCAATCAGAGAATAAAGTAGGTAACAATGAACAGGCTAAGTTACCAGATACAGGTGAGAATAAATCAATAACAACAGTTTTGCTTGGTTTTGTAGGAATGTTCCTTGGAGCAATGATTTCTTATAAGCGAAAAGACAGTTAATTTGTCTTCAGTTGTTCTTTGAACTTTTATGTTAATCTAAAATAAACCAGTCTGGAGTCCTGTAAAAAGATGGGAATTCTAGACTGGTTTTATTGATATAGAAGTTTATAATAAGATTCGTAATTTTGAGTAATAGGTACGGATATTTATGTTATCTGAAACTACTTTCAGAAACAGCTGTTCTATAAAATACTTTTGAAACTGAAATCTATTCTATGACAAAGCATTGAAAGCGCTTAACAAATGGTATATAATGAACTCATAAGAACAAAGAAAAGGAGGAAAGAGGATGCCACAGATTACTAAAGAAGCTTTGATTGCACAAATCAAAGATGGAATCATCGTTTCTTGTCAGGCCCTTCCTCACGAACCGCTCTATACAGAAGCGGGAGGAGTCATTCCATTGCTGGTCAAAGCGGCTGAGCAAGGTGGAGCAGTCGGTATCCGAGCAAATAGTGTTCGCGATATCAAGGAAATCAAGGAGGTTACAAACCTTCCAATCATTGGGATAATAAAACGAGATTATCCACCGCAAGAACCCTTCATCACTGCTACTATGAAAGAAGTTGATGAACTGGCAGAACTGGACATCGAGGTCATTGCTCTGGATTGTACCAAGCGTGAACGCTATGATGGTTTGGAGATTCAAGAGTTCATTCGTCAGGTTAAGGAAAAATATCCTAACCAGCTCTTGATGGCTGATACAAGTACTTTCGAGGAAGGATTGGCAGCCGTTGAAGCAGGAATTGACTTTGTCGGAACAACCTTATCAGGATACACATCTTACAGTCCTAAAGTGGATGGTCCCGATTTTGAATTGATCAAAAAACTCTGTGATGCTGGTGTAGATGTCATTGCAGAAGGAAAAATTCATACACCAGAACAAGCCAAACAAATCCTAGGATATGGAGTGCGAGGTATTGTTGTTGGTGGCGCTATTACTAGACCAAAAGAGATTACAGAACGCTTTGTTGCTGGTCTCAAATAAGATGTAAGGGGGAATTTTATGTTTAAAGTTTTACAAAAAGTTGGAAAAGCTTTTATGTTACCTATAGCTATACTTCCTGCAGCAGGTCTACTTTTGGGGATTGGTGGTGCACTTTCAAACCCAACCACGATAGCAACTTATCCAATACTAGACAATAGTTTTTTTCAATCAATATTCCAAGTAATGAGCTCTGCAGGAGAGGTTGTATTCAGTAATTTATCACTACTTCTCTGTGTGGGATTATGTATTGGCTTAGCGAAACGAGATAAAGGAACCGCTGCGCTAGCAGGAGTAACTGGTTACTTAGTTATGACTGCAACGATTAAAGCTCTGGTAAAACTTTTTATGGCAGAAGGATCTGCAATTGATACTGGAGTTATTGGAGCATTAGTTGTCGGAATAGTTGCCGTATATTTGCACAATCGATATAACAATATTCAATTACCTTCCGCTTTAGGATTCTTTGGGGGTTCACGCTTCGTTCCTATTGTTACATCGTTCTCTTCTATCTTAATTGGCTTTGTCTTCTTTGTTATTTGACCACCTTTTCAACAACTTCTTGTTTCTACAGGTGGATATATTTCTCAGGCGGGTCCAATTGGAACTTTTCTATATGGATTTTTAATGAGACTTTCTGGAGCAGTAGGCTTACATCATATGATTTACCCTATGTTTTGGTATACTGAACTTGGTGGTGTTGAAACTGTTGCAGGACAAACAGTGGTTGGAGCTCAAAAAATATTTTTTGCTCAATTAGCCGACCCGACTCATTCTGGATTATTTACAGAAGGAACAAGGTTTTTTGCAGGTCGTTTCTCAACAATGATGTTCGGTTTACCGGCTGCCTGTTTAGCGATGTACCATAGTGTTCCTAAAAATCGTCGTAAAAAATACGCGGGTCTGTTTTTTGGAGTTGCTTTAACATCTTTTATTACCGGTATTACAGAACCAATTGAATTTATGTTTCTATTTGTCAGTCCGGTTCTATATGTTGTACACGCATTCCTTGATGGTGTCAGCTTCTTTATTGCAGACGTCTTAAATATTTCAATAGGAAACACATTCTCAGGAGGTGTAATCGATTTTACTTTATTTGGAATTTTGCAGGGGAACGCTAAAACGAATTGGGTTCTTCAGATTCCATTTGGACTTATTTGGAGTGTTCTGTATTATATTGTTTTTAGATGGTTCATTACTCAATTCAACGTTCTAACGCCAGGACGAGGAGAAGAAGTAGATTCTAAAGAAATTTCTGAATCCACAGATTCAACTTCAAATACTGCAGATCATTTAAAACAGGATAGCCTACAAATTATCAGAGCGTTGGGTGGATCAAATAATATAGAAGATGTAGATGCTTGTGTGACACGTTTACGTGTAGCTGTAAAAGAAGTTCATCAAGTTGATAAAGCACTTTTAAAACAAATTGGTGCAGTTGATGTCTTAGAAGTGAAGGGTGGTATTCAAGCAATATATGGAGCAAAAGCAATCTTATATAAAAATAGTATTAATGAAATTTTAGGTGTAGATGATTAATACTCAATGAAAATCAAAGAGCAAACTGGGAAGCTAGGCGCAGGCTATACTTGAGTACGCCAAGGCGAAGCTGGCATGGTTTGAAGAGATTTTCGAAGAGTATAAGTACTTACTGACTTAATAAAAAACAGAGGAGAGTGGTGGATGCATCGGATGAAATGAAAACGCATACAAATACAATCTTACTCATTATCCAATATGGATACGCTTATTACATAGGAGAATACAGATGAAATTTAGAAAATTAGCTTGTACAGTACTTGCGGGTGCTGCGGTTCTTGGTCTTGCTGCTTGTGGCAATTCTGGCGGAAGTAAAGATGCTGCCAAATCAGGTGGTGACGGTGCCAAAACAGAAATCACTTGGTGGGCATTCCCAGTATTTACCCAAGAAAAAACTGGTGACGGTGTTGGAACTTATGAAAAATCAATCATCGAAGCGTTTGAAAAAGCAAACCCAGATATAAAAGTGAAATTGGAAACCATCGACTTCAAGTCAGGTCCTGAAAAAATCACAACAGCCATCGAAGCAGGAACAGCTCCAGACGTACTTTTTGACGCACCAGGACGTATCATCCAATATGGTAAAAATGGTAAATTGGCTGACTTGAATGACCTCTTCACAGATGACTTTGTTAAAGATGTCAACAATGAAAACATTGTAAAAGCAAGTAAGGCTGGAGACAAAGCCTACATGTATCCAATCAGTTCAGCACCATTCTACATGGCTATGAACAAGAAAATGTTGGAAGATGCTGGAGTTGCGAACCTTGTAAAAGAAGGTTGGACAACAGACGACTTTGAGAAAGTTTTGAAAGCGCTTAAAGGCAAAGGCTACACACCAGGTTCATTGTTCAGTTCTGGTCAAGGGGGAGACCAAGGAACACGTGCCTTCATCTCAAACCTTTACGGCGGTTCTGTAACAGATAAAGATGTAACAAAATATACAACTGATGATCCTAAATTCGTCAAAGGTCTTGAAAAAGCAGCTAGCTGGATCAAAGACGGTTTGTTGAACAACGGTTCACAATTTGACGGTGGAGCAGATATCCAAAACTTTGCCAACGGTCAAACATCTTACACAATCCTTTGGGCGCCAGCTCAAAACGGTATCCAAGCTAAACTCTTGGAAGCAAGTAAAGTAGAAGTGGTAGAAGTACCATTCCCATCAGATTCAGGTAAACCAGCTCTTGAATACCTTGTAAACGGATTTGCAGTATTCAACAACAAAGACGACAAGAAAGTTGCAGCATCTAAGAAATTCGTTCAATTCATCGCGGATGACAAAGAATGGGGTCCAAAAGACGTTGTTCGTACAGGTGCCTTCCCAGTTCGTACTTCATTTGGAAAACTTTATGAAGATAAACGTATGGAAACAATCAGTGGTTGGACTAAATACTACTCACCATACTACAATACAATTGATGGTTTTGCAGAAATGAGAACTTTATGGTTCCCAATGTTGCAATCAGTTTCAAATGGCGATCAAAAACCAGCGGATGCTTTAAAAGCCTTCACTGAAAAAGCTAACGAAACAATTAAAAAAGCTACAAAACAATAAGCACTGAATCAGATTGACTCCTCCCTTTTCCCTGTGCATAATCTATGTAAGAAAAGGGAGGATTTTATTTGAAATATCAGAAACTGTCACGAAATTAAAATGAAGTTCTTACATAAGCGAATCTTAAAAAATTTCATTTTGATTTTAAAACTGTTCAAGAAAATCCAAAATATTCTATTTGTGAAAGAGAGGTGCCGACTGTGAAAGTCAATAAAATTCGTATGCGGGAAACAGTGATTTCCTACGCTTTCTTAGCACCAGTATTATTCTTCTTTGTCATCTTTGTATTGGTTCCTATGATTATGGGATTCATTACAAGTTTCTTTAACTATTCAATGACTAAATTTGAGTTTGTGGGATTGGACAACTACATTCGTATGTTTAAAGACCCTGTCTTTATGAAGTCTTTGATTAACACAGTTATTTTGGTTGTTGGATCTGTACCGATTGTTGTTCTCTTTTCGCTCTTTGTGGCGTCGCAAACCTACCATCAAAATGCTATTGCCAGATCTTTCTACCGTTTCGTCTTCTTCCTTCCTGTTGTAACAGGTAGTGTTGCCGTAACAGTTGTTTGGAAATGGATTTATGACCCATTATCAGGGATTCTAAACTTTGTCCTTAAGTCAAGCCATATCATCAGCCAGAATATTTCTTGGTTGGGAGATAAACACTGGGCATTACTGGCAATTATGATTATCCTCTTGACAACTTCAGTTGGTCAACCAATCATCCTCTACATAGCTGCTATGGGGAATATTGACAATTCACTGGTTGAAGCGGCTCGTGTAGACGGTGCAACTGAATTTCAAGTTTTCTGGAAGATTAAATGGCCAAGCCTTCTTCCAACAACTCTCTACATCGCAATCATCACAACAATTAACTCATTTCAAGTTTTCGCCTTGATTCAACTATTAACATCTGGTGGGCCAAACTACTCAACAAGTACCTTGATGTACTACCTTTACGAAAAAGCCTTCCAATTGACCGAATACGGGTATGCTAATACCATTGGTGTCTTCTTGGCAGTCATGATTGCTATTGTAAGCTTTGTTCAATTTAAGGCGCTCGGAAATGACGTAGAATATTAAAGAAAGGAGACAGCTATGCAATCTACACAAAAGAAACCTATAACAGCTTTCACTGTTATTTCAACTATTATCTTGCTCTTGTTGACCGTGCTGTTCATCTTTCCATTCTACTGGATTTTGACAGGGGCCTTCAAATCACAACCTGATACCATCGTTATTCCACCACAATGGTTCCCTAAAATGCCAACCATGGAAAACTTCCAACAACTCATGGTGCAAAACCCTGCTATGCAGTGGATGTGGAACTCTGTGTTTATCTCATTGGTAACCATGTTCTTAGTCTGTGCGACCTCATCTCTAGCAGGTTATGTATTGGCTAAAAAACGTTTCTATGGGCAACGTATTCTCTTTGCAATCTTTATTGCTGCTATGGCACTTCCAAAACAAGTTGTCCTTGTACCATTGGTACGTATCGTCAACTTCATGGGAATTCACGATACTCTCTGGGCAGTTATCTTGCCTTTGATTGGATGGCCATTCGGGGTCTTCCTCATGAAACAGTTCAGTGAGAATATTCCTACAGAGTTGCTTGAATCAGCTAAAATCGACGGTTGTGGTGAGATTCGTACCTTCTGGAGCGTAGCCTTCCCAATTGTGAAACCAGGATTTGCAGCACTTGCAATCTTTACCTTCATCAATACATGGAACGACTACTTCATGCAGTTGGTTATGTTGACTTCACGTAATAATTTGACCATTTCACTCGGTGTTGCGACTATGCAGGCTGAAATGGCAACCAACTATGGTTTGATCATGGCAGGTGCAGCTCTTGCTGCTGTGCCAATCGTAACAGTCTTCCTAGTCTTCCAAAAATCCTTTACTCAAGGTATTACCATGGGAGCGGTCAAAGGTTAAGAAAAGTAAACTGGTGTGTCAAGATTGCGGAAGTGGTCTTGACATGCTATGGAAATATAGATGTTATAAGTGTCTACAAAATGTTGGGTATTTGCTTACCTTAGAGATTTTGTTAGACACTTATAAACTTAATTTATGATTTTAGTTAACTATCAGAAACGAAGGAAAGAGTATGATTTTTGACGATTTGAAAAACATCACCTTTTACAAAGGAATTCATCCCAATCTAGACAAGGCTATCGACTATCTCTATCAGCACCGTAAGGATTCTTTCGAATTAGGAAAGTATGAGATTGATGGGGACAAGGTCTTTCTAGTTGTTCAGGAAAATGTCCTCAATCAAGCTGAAAATGATCAATTTGAGCATCATCAGAACTATGCAGATTTGCATTTACTGGTAGAAGGACATGAATATTCGAGTTACGGTTCACGTATCAAAGACGAGGCAGTAGCATTCGACGAAGCAAGTGACATTGGCTTTGTGCATTGTCATGAACACTACCCACTCTTGTTGGGTTATCACAATTTTGCGATTTTCTTCCCAGGAGAACCACACCAGCCAAATGGCTATGCAGGTATGGAAGAGAAGGTTCGCAAATATCTCTTTAAAATTTTGATTGATTAAAAACTCAGGAGGAGTAGACATGGCACAAAAAGGAGTAAGCCTTATCAAGGCAGCATTTGATACAGATAACTTTCTCATGCGTTTTAGTGAGAAGGTCTTGGATATCGTGACAGCCAATCTTCTTTTTGTTGTCTCTTGTTTGCCCATCGTGACGATTGGAGTGGCTAAAATTAGCCTTTACGAGACTATGTTTGAGATTAAGAAGAGTAGACGTGTGCCTGTCTTTAAAATCTATCTAAGAGCTTTCAAGCAAAATCTGAAACTAGGTCTTCAGTTAGGTCTGCTTGAGTTGGGTATCGTCTCATTAAGTATTTTAGACCTCTATCTTTTTTGGGGGCAGACAGCTATGCCTTTCCAAATGGTAAAAGCTATTTGTCTAGGTGTTCTTATCTTCCTCACTATCGTGATGTTGGCTAGCTACCCTATAGCTGCGCGCTATGATTTGACTTGGAAAGAAGTGCTACAAAAAGGACTTATCTTGGCAAGTTTCAACTTTCCTTGGTTCTTTCTCATGTTAGTTATTCTCTTTCTCATTGTGATGGTTCTTTATCTGTCCGCCTTCAGTTTACTTTTAGGTGGCTCAGCCTTCCTACTTTTTGGGTTTGGACTCTTGGTCTTTATCCAGACTGGATTGATGGAGAAAATTTTCGCAAAATACCAATAGGATGGCTTGTTTCTGAAACTACTTTCAAGCCATAAACATTTCAAAATACATATCGAAACTAAAATCTAAGTGTACACAAGATATTGAAAGCGTTTTTCACAAGGTGTATACTAAACACGTAAAGAATAAATCCTGCTTTTAGCAGAAAAAAAGAAAACTTAGGAGAAAATCTATGTCAGATTTAAAAAAATATGAAGGTGTCATTCCAGCCTTTTACGCATGTTATGATGATCAAGGAGAAGTAAGTCCAGAGCGTACGCGTGCCTTGGTTCAATACTTCATTGATAAAGGTGTTCAAGGTCTCTATGTCAATGGTTCTTCTGGTGAATGTATCTACCAAAGCGTTGAAGACCGCAAGTTAATCTTGGAAGAAGTCATGGCAGTTGCCAAAGGTAAATTAACTATTATTGCCCATGTTGCTTGCAATAATACTAAAGATAGTATGGAACTAGCTCGTCATGCAGAAAGCTTGGGTGTAGATGCCATTGCAACGATTCCACCGATTTACTTCCGCTTACCAGAATACTCAGTTGCTAAATACTGGAACGATATCAGTTCTGCAGCTCCAAATACAGACTACGTGATTTACAACATTCCTCAATTGGCAGGTGTTGCTTTGACTCCAAGTCTCTACACAGAAATGTTGAAAAATCCTCGTGTTATCGGTGTGAAGAACTCTTCTATGCCAGTTCAAGATATCCAAACCTTTGTCAGCCTTGGTGGGGAAGATCATATCGTCTTTAATGGTCCTGATGAACAGTTCCTAGGTGGTCGTCTCATGGGAGCTAAAGCTGGTATCGGTGGTACTTATGGTGCGATGCCAGAACTTTTCTTGAAACTCAATCAGTTGATTGCTGACAAAGACTTGGAAACAGCGCGTGAATTGCAGTATGCTATCAACGCTATCATTGGTAAACTCACTGCTGCACATGGAAATATGTACGGTGTGATTAAGGAAGTCTTGAAGATCAATGAAGGCTTGAATATTGGTTCTGTTCGTTCACCATTGACACCAGTGACTGAAGACGATCGTCCAGTTGTAGAAGCAGCTGCAGCCTTGATTCGTGAAACCAAGGAGCGCTTCCTCTAATTCATAAGGAGGTATTTATGACACACTACGTTGCAATTGATATCGGTGGAACCAACATCAAATATGGTTTGATTGACCAAGAAGGCCAACTTGTTGAATCGCATGAAATGCCAACAGAGGCGCATCAGGGTGGACCTCATATCTTACAAAAGACCAAAGATATTGTAGCCAGCTATTTAGAAAAAGGCCCAGTAGCAGGTGTTGCCATTTCTTCTGCTGGGATGGTAGATCCAGACAAGGGTGAGATTTTCTATGCAGGCCCTCAAATCCCTAATTATGCAGGAACTCAGTTTAAGAAGGAAATTGAGACTAGCTTTGCGATTCCTTGTGAGATTGAAAATGATGTCAACTGTGCAGGTCTGGCTGAGGCGGTATCTGGTTCAGGCAAGGGAGCGAGTGTCACTCTTTGCTTGACTATTGGAACAGGTATCGGGGGTTGCTTGATTATGGATGGGAAAGTCTTCCATGGATTTAGCAATTCAGCCTGTGAAGTTGGGTATATGCATATGCAGGATGGAGCTTTCCAAGACTTGGCTTCTACAACAGCTTTGGTAGAGTATGTAGCGGCAGGTCATGGAGATCCAGTTGATCAGTGGAATGGCCGACGTATCTTTAAGGAAGCTACCGAAGGAAATAAAATCTGCATGGCTGGTATTGACCGGATGGTAGACTATCTAGGAAAAGGTCTGGCAAATATTTGCTATGTGGTCAATCCAGAAGTAGTCATTCTCGGTGGCGGTATCATGGGACAAGAGGCTATTCTCAAACCTAAAATTCGAAAAGCTTTAAAAGATGCTTTGGTACCAAGCCTAGCTGAAAAAACACGATTAGAATTTGCCCATCACCAAAATACAGCAGGGATGCTTGGTGCTTATTATCATTTTAAAACAAAACAATCCTAGTTTGGTTTAACCAAACTAGGATTTTCTTACACGTTTTTGTCTACGATAGCCATTGAGTTTTTTATTTTCCCAATAGCTGTTAAAAATTTTCTCCTTGCTTTCACGATTGATTTCCAAAAAGTAGGCATAAATCAAATCGATAAAGAAGAGCATAGGAAGTTGAGCGGATATACGTTGGATGTAAGAAGACTGGCTGTGGGTGGCTACAAGAACAGTCTCTGTATAGGCTTGACTATCTTTATTGGGAACACTTGTAAAAAGTACAGTCTTTGCCCCCATCTCCTTAGCGTCTAATAGACTATCTAAAATAGAAGGTGTTGTGCCAGAAAGAGAGAAACCGAGTACTAGACAATTTTCATCCATAATACTGGTTGTCCAAGCAAAACCGTCTTGGTCTGTTAAGGCTTCACAGACCACACCTAGACGCATGAAGCGCAATTTCATTTCACGAGCGACGAGGCCAGAACTTCCTGTTCCGAAGAAGTAGACACGTTCAGCATCTTCGATTAACTGGGCAATTCTTTCTAGTTGGACTTCGTCAATTAAGTCCTGTGTTTGTTCCCGCATACTACTATAACTTCTGAGGACTCGTTTTGTCAGTGGACTGTGCTTGTGGGAATGGGTGTCTTGTTTCTCTGCTTGGTGTTGGTATTGGAAAATAAATTCTCGATAGCCTGTAAAACCACACTTTTTAGCAAAGCGGGTCAGAGCAGCTTGAGAGATATGTAATTTTTGAGTAACCTGCTGAGAAGATAAATCATCTGCAATGGTTTCCGTTTGTAAAAAATAGCGAGCGATTTCTTGCTCTAGGTCTGTCATTTCTTCAAAGTGAGAATCAATGATGGTTGCTATATCTGGTTTGTCCATAGAAAGGCTCCTTTAAATGAGTCGTATTGGAAAAAGGCTAGATTATTGAACTTTTACATTTATTATATCATATAATATAGGGATGAATAAATAAAAACGTATCTTACCGTAAAAACGAAAAAAGCTTCTTTGCTTTTCCATAATTTTCTTCTTAAATTATGGTACAATTAAGAGTAAGACTTAAAATAGAAATGAGACTGATTTGTATGAGAAAATTTGATAGCCATTCGATTCCGATTCGGCTTAATTTATTGTTTTCAATTGTCATTTTGCTCTTTATGGCCATTATTGGTCGCCTGCTTTATATGCAGGTTTTGAACAAGGATTTTTATGAGACAAAACTAGCATCGGCTAGTAAAACAAAGGTGACCACTAGTTCAGCTCGAGGAGAAATTTATGATGCCAGCGGCAAGCCCTTGGTTGAAAATACTGTGAAACAAGTTGTTTCCTTTACTCGAAACAACAAAATGACGGCTGCCGATTTGAAAGAAACAGCCAAGAAGTTGCTAGCCTATGTGGGAGTTTCTTCTCCAACATTGACTGACCGACAGTTAGCAGACTACTACCTAGCAGATCAAGATGTCTATAAGAAAGCAGTGGAAAGCTTACCACGTGAGAAGCGCCTTGATTCTGATGGAAATCGATTATCTGAATCCGAGCTTTACAATAATACTGTTGAAAGTATCGATCCAAGTCAATTGGCCTACTCGGATGACGAAAAGAAAGAAATTTATCTCTTTAGTCAACTTAATGCAGTTGGAAACTTTGCAACAGGCACCATTGTGACAGATGCTTTAACAGATACTCAGATTGCCTTGATTGCTTCGGCTTCTAAGAATTTACCTGGTATCAGTATTTCAACTTCGTGGGATCGAAAGGTTCTAGAGACTTCACTTTCTTCTATAGTAGGAAGTGTATCCAGTGAAAAAGCTGGTCTTCCAGCTGAAGAAGCCGATGCCTATATCAAGAAGGGTTATTCTCTAAATGACCGTGTTGGAACCTCTTATCTAGAAAAACAATATGAAGAAACCTTGCAAGGAAAACGCTCGGTGAAAGAAATCCATCTAGATAAGCACGGAAACATGGAAAGTGTCGAAAATATCGAAGATGGTACCAAAGGTAACAATATTAAACTGACTATTGATTTGGCCTTCCAAGATAGCGTGGACAATCTGCTTAAGAGCTATTTCAATTCTGAGCTAGGAAATGGAGGAGCCAAGTATTCTGAAGGTGTGTATGCAGTTGCTCTAAACCCAAAAACAGGTGCTGTTTTGTCTATGTCAGGGATCAAACATGACTTGAAAACGGGAGATTTAACACCTGATTCCTTGGGAACAGTAACCAATGTCTTTGTCCCGGGTTCTGTTGTCAAGGCGGCGACCATCAGCTCTGGTTGGGAGAATGGAGTCTTATCAGGAAATCAGACCTTGACAGACCAACCGATTGTCTTCCAAGGTTCAGCTCCGATTAATTCTTGGTACACTCAGGCTTACGGTTCATTTCCGATTACAGCGGTGGAAGCCTTGGAGTATTCTTCTAATACCTACATGGTCCAAACGGCTTTGGGCATCATGGGTCAAACTTATCAACCTAATATGTTTGTTGGAACCAGCAATTTGGAATCAGCTATGGGGAAACTTCGTGCGACATTTGCTGAATATGGTCTTGGAGCCTCAACAGGCATTGACCTTCCAGATGAGTCAACTGGTTTTATACCAAAAGAGTATAATTTTGCTAATTACATTACCAATGCCTTTGGTCAGTTTGATAACTACACCCCAATGCAATTGGCCCAGTACGTTGGCACAATTGCCAACAACGGTGTTCGGATTGCGCCCCACATTGTTGAGGGGATTTATGGAAATAATGAACAAGGTGGTTTAGGGAACTTAATCCAATCTGTTGAAACCAAGGAAATGAATAAAATTAATATTTCTGAGTCTGATGTTTCCATTCTTCAACAAGGATTTTATCAAGTTTCACATGGTGGAAGTGCTTTGACAACCGGTCGTGCCTTTTCAAATGGCGCAGCGGTATCCATTAGTGGAAAAACAGGTACTGCCGAAAGTTATGTTGAGGGTGGTCAAAAAGCTAACAATACTAATGCTGTGGCCTATGCACCATCAGATAATCCTCAAATCGCTGTAGCTGTTGTCTTCCCTCATAACACCAACCTTACAAATGGTGTCGGACCTTCCATTGCGCGCGATATTATCAACCTCTATAACCAACATCATCCAATGAATTAGAAAGGAACATATGCTTTATCCAACACCTATTGCTAAGCTAATTGACAGTTATTCGAAGTTACCGGGTATCGGGATTAAGACGGCTACCCGTCTGGCCTTCTATACTATTGGAATGTCTGATGACGATGTCAATGAATTTGCTAAAAATCTCCTTTCTGCTAAGAGAGAGCTGACCTACTGTTCCATCTGCGGTCGCCTGACTGATGACGATCCTTGCTCTATCTGTACCGATCCGACTCGGGACCAGACAACGATTTTAGTTCTCGAAGATAGTCGCGATGTGGCAGCAATGGAGAATATCCAAGAATACCATGGACTCTATCATGTCTTACATGGTCTCATTTCTCCCATGAATGGTATCAGTCCAGATGATATCAATCTCAAGAGTCTTATGACTCGTCTGATGGATAGTGAAGTTTCAGAGGTAATCGTAGCAACAAATGCTACAGCAGATGGTGAAGCGACATCCATGTATCTTTCACGTTTGCTCAAGCCAGCTGGTATCAAGGTTACGCGTCTAGCACGAGGTCTCGCTGTCGGAGCGGACATTGAGTACGCGGATGAAGTGACGCTCTTACGAGCCATTGAAAATCGAACAGAGTTGTAAGTGTAGACAAATTAACACACTCAATTCATTTATACAAAAATCATGGAGACCGACAGTTGTTTTATCGGTCTCTTTTTAGATTTATTGAAGACCAGTATCAGGTTCAAGTTTCAAAAAAGAAGCAAATATGATATACTAAAGAACGAGTATTCTATTAGAATTGGAACAAATAATATGAAACAAACGATTATTCTTTTATACGGTGGACGTAGTGCAGAGCGTGAAGTCTCTGTTCTTTCAGCTGAGAGTGTCATGCGTGCGGTCAACTACGACCGTTTCACGGTCAAGACTTTCTTCATCAGCCAGTCAGGTGACTTTATTAAAACGCAAGAATTTAGCCAGACTCCAGGTCAAGAGGATCGTCTTATGACCAATGAAACCATTGATTGGGATAAGAAAGTTGCACCAAGTGTTATCTACGAAGAAGGAGCAGTGGTCTTTCCAGTCCTTCATGGTCCGATGGGAGAAGATGGCTCTGTTCAAGGCTTCCTCGAAGTTTTGAAAATGCCTTATGTTGGTTGCAACATCTTGTCATCAAGTCTTGCCATGGACAAAATCACGACCAAGCGTGTGTTAGAATCTGTTGGTATTGCCCAAGTTCCTTATGTGGCCATTGTCGAAGGTGATGATGTAACTTCTAAAATTGTCGAAGTTGAAGAAAAATTGACTTATCCAGTCTTCACAAAACCATCAAACATGGGTTCAAGTGTTGGTATTTCTAAGTCTGAAAATCAAGAAGAACTCCGTCAAGCCTTGAAACTTGCCTTCCAATATGATAGCCGTGTCTTGGTAGAACAAGGAGTGAATGCCCGTGAAATCGAGGTTGGGCTACTGGGTAACTACGATGTTAAAAGCACCCTTCCAGGAGAAGTAGTCAAGGATGTTGCCTTCTATGACTACGATGCCAAGTATATTGATAATAAGATTACTATGGATATTCCAGCTAAAATCAGTGATGATGTGGTAGCTGTCATGCGTCAAAATGCAGAAACAGCCTTCCGTGCCATTGGTGGTTTAGGTCTATCTCGTTGCGATTTCTTCTATACAGACAAGGGAGAGATTTTCCTAAATGAGCTCAATACCATGCCAGGTTTCACCCAGTGGTCAATGTATCCACTACTTTGGGATAATATGGGAATCAGCTACCCAGAACTAATCGAGCGTTTGGTTGACCTTGCTAAGGAAAGTTTTGACAAGCGCGAAGCGCATTTGCTATAAAATGAAAGAGAGGGTAGAAGCCAGAACCATCACTGCAGAGTGATTAGAGTTCTCGGACTTCAACCCTTTTTAAAGGAGTAGAAATGAAATTAACAATCCATGAAGTGGCTCAAGTTGTCGGATCTAAAAATGATATCAGCATTTTTGAGGATACCAAGTTAGAAAAGGCCGAGTTTGATAGTCGCTTAGTTGCGGCAGGGGATTTATTTGTGCCCCTCAAAGGGGCGCGTGATGGCCATGACTTTATCGAAACAGCCTTTGAAAATGGCGCTGCTGTAACCCTGTCTGAGAAAGAAATTGCAAACCATCCCTACATTTTAGTAGATGACGTATTGACTGCCTTTCAAACCCTAGCAGCCTACTATCTTGAAAAAACGGCTGTTGATGTCTTTGCTGTTACAGGTTCAAATGGCAAGACAACGACCAAGGATATGTTGGCGCACTTGCTTTCAATAACCTACAAAACCTACAAAACACAAGGAAACTACAATAACGAGATTGGCCTTCCTTACACAGTTCTCCACATGCCTGAAGGAACAGAAAAGTTGGTCTTGGAGATGGGGCAGGATCACTTGGGAGATATTCATCTCTTATCAGAATTGGCTCATCCAAAAACAGCTATCGTGACCTTGATTGGGGAAGCTCATTTGGCCTTTTTCAAAGACCGTTCTGAGATTGCTAAAGGGAAGATGCAAATTGCAGATGGTATGGCATCGGGTTCCTTGCTTTTGGTACCAGCAGACTACATTGTAGAGAACTACTTGCCAGCTGATAAAAAGGTGGTCCGTTTTGGTCAAGGAGCAGAGTTAGAAATCACAGACTTGGTTGAGCGCAAGGATAGTCTGACCTTTAAGGCCAATTTCTTGGAGCAAGTCCTTGATTTGCCAGTGACTGGTAAGTACAATGCTACCAATGCTATGATTGCATCCTATGTTGCCCTACAAGAAGGAGTTTCAGAGGAGCAAATTCGTCAGGCCTTCCAAAATATTGAATTGACGCGTAACCGTACCGAGTGGAAGAAATCAGCCAATGGAGCAGATATCCTATCAGATGTTTACAATGCCAATCCAACCGCTATGAAGCTGATTTTAGAGACTTTCTCTGCCATTCCAGCCAATGAAGGGGGCAAGAAAATTGCAGTGTTGGCGGATATGAAGGAACTTGGTGACCAGTCTGTTCAACTCCATAACCAGATGATTTTGAGTATCTCGCCAGATGTGCTTGATACCGTAATTTTCTATGGAGAAGACATTGCTGGATTGGCCCAATTGGCTAGTCAAATGTTCCCAATTGGCCACGTTTTCTACTTCAAGAAAACAGAAGACCAAGACCAATTTGAAGACCTAGTCAAGCAGGTCAAGGAAAGCCTTGGAACCAATGACCAAATCCTGCTCAAAGGCTCTAACTCTATGAATCTAGCCAAGTTAGTAGAAAGTTTAGAAACTGAAGACAAGTAATTTTGTCAAACATTTACGTATTTCTAAATCCATTTTTGATAAATAGCATGGTATAATAAAATGCAGGAAAATTTTGAATCATGAGGAAGACTAGATGAATTTATGGGATATTTTCTTTACGACCCAAGCAACCGAACCACCCAAATTTGACCTTTTTTGGTATGTCAGTATATTTACACTTTTAGCCTTAACTTTTTATACAGCCTATCGCTATCGTGAAAAGAAGGCTTACCAACGATTTTTCCAGAGTTTACAGGCAGTTCAGTTAATCCTCCTTTATGGTTGGTACTGGATCAATCATATGCCGTTGTCAGAAAGTTTACCTTTTTACCATTGCCGTATGGCTATGTTTGTGGTGCTTTTGCTTCCTGGTCAGTCTAAATATAGGCAGTATTTTGCATTGCTAGGAACATTTGGGACATTAGCAGCCTTTGTTTATCCAGTTCCAGATGCCTATCCTTTCCCACATATTGCGATTTTATCCTTTATCTTTGGGCACCTAGCTCTTTTGGGGAATTCTCTGGTCTATCTATTGAGACAGTATGACGAACGATTGCTGGATGTGAAGGGAATTTTTCTTATGACCTTTGCCCTAAATGCCTTGATTTTTGTGGTCAATTTAGTAACTGGTGGAGATTACGGATTCTTGACAAAACCACCATTGGTTGGAGACCATGGCTTAGTAGCTAATTATTTAATCGTTTCCCTGGCCTTATCAGCAGCGATTACGTTAACAAAGAAAATCTTAGAACTATTTTTACAACAAGAAGCAGAAAAAATGATTGCAAAGAAAGCTTGATTTTAAGCTTTCTTTTTTCATAAATCTGTTTTTTATAATTTGTTTGGAAAATATAAAAAGCTTATGAGCGAATGTGAAAAAATGGTAAGTAAATTTAGGAAAAACTAAGCACGATCGGATTTTTTGTGTTATAATATTCTGTGAATAGCTATGCCCTATTTTAGCTATATTTGAATAGAAGTTTGAAACTTGGAAGATAGAGAGGATGCGATGTAATGACTAGAAATGGTTTTTTTACAGGCTTAGATATTGGAACTAGCTCCATTAAGGTGTTAGTTGCTGAGCAGAGAGATGGAGAAGTAAATGTAATTGGTGTTAGCAACGCCAAAAGTAAGGGTGTTAAAGATGGAATTATTGTTGATATTGAAGCAGCAGCCACTGCTATTAAGGCAGCAATTTCCCAGGCGGAGGAAAAAGCAGGCATTTCAATCAAATCAGTGAATGTTGGTTTGCCTGGAAATCTTTTGCAAGTAGAACCAACTCAAGGAATGATTCCAGTTACATCTGATACAAAAGAAATTACAGATCAAGATGTCGAAAATGTTGTCAAATCAGCCTTGACAAAGAGTATGACACCAGATCGTGAAGTCATTACTTTTATTCCTGAAGAATTTATCGTAGATGGTTTCCAAGGTATTCGTGATCCACGTGGTATGATGGGTGTTCGTCTTGAAATGCGTGGTTTACTTTACACTGGTCCACGTACTATTCTTCACAATTTACGCAAGACGGTTGAGCGCTCAGGTGTTCAAGTTGAAAATATTATTATTTCACCATTGGCTTTGGTTGGTTCAGTTTTGAACGAAGGAGAGCGTGAATTTGGAGCTACTGTGATTGATATGGGAGCAGGTCAAACAACTGTTGCTACAATCCGTAACCAAGAACTCCAGTTTACAAATATTCTTCAAGAAGGTGGAGATTATGTCACAAAAGATATCTCTAAAGTCTTGAAGACTTCAAAAAAACTAGCTGAAGGATTAAAATTGAACTATGGGGAAGCCTACCCATCACTTGCCAGCAATGAAACTTTCCAAGTTGAAGTGATTGGTGAAGTAGAGCCTGTAGAAGTTACAGAAAGCTACCTAGCAGAGATTATTTCAGCTCGCATTAAACACATTTTTGAACAGATTAAACAAGAGTTGGAAAGAAGGCATTTGTTGGATCTTCCAGGTGGAATTGTTCTGATTGGTGGAAATGCTATTTTACCAGGTATTGTAGAACTTGCACAGGAAGTCTTTGGCGTTGGTGTCAAACTTTACGTTCCAAATCAAGTTGGAATCCGTAACCCTGCCTTTGCTCATGTGATTAGCTTATCTGAATTTGCTGGTCAATTGACTGAGGTGAATTTGTTAGCACAACGAGCAGTCAAGGGTGAAGATACCTTGCGTCACCAACCAATCAATTTTGGTGGGATGATCCAACGTGTTACGCAGGTGTCACAACCTACTCCTATTCAACCAGCTTCAAATACAGAGGTTGAACCATCAGCTTCTACGAACGTAGTTGCTCCGAAAGAGGATAAAGTATCTTCTCAAAATAAACAAAAAATCGCAGATCGCTTCCGTGGTTTAATCGGAAGTATGTTTGATGAATAAAAGAGGAAAAATAAACTATGACATTTTCATTTGATACAGCGGCTGCTCAAGGTGCAGTGATTAAAGTAATCGGTGTTGGTGGAGGTGGTGGTAACGCCATTAACCGCATGGTTGACGAAGGTGTTGCAGGCGTAGAATTTATCGCAGCAAACACAGATGTACAAGCTTTGAGTAGTACAAAAGCTGAGACTGTAATTCAGTTGGGCCCTAAATTGACTCGTGGTTTGGGTGCTGGCGGTCGACCTGAAATCGGTCAAAAGGCTGCCGAAGAAAGCGAAGAAGCCTTGACTCAAGCTATTACTGGAGCAGATATGGTCTTCATCACTGCAGGTATGGGAGGTGGCTCAGGTACTGGTGCAGCTCCTGTTATTGCCCGCATTGCTAAAGATTTAGGTGCTCTTACAGTTGGTGTTGTGACACGTCCTTTCGGTTTTGAAGGAAGCAAACGTGGTCAATACGCTGTGGAAGGAATCAATCAACTTCGCGAACATGTGGATACTCTATTGATTATTTCAAACAACAACTTGCTTGAAATTGTTGATAAGAAAACTCCACTTCTTGAAGCTCTTAGCGAAGCAGATAACGTACTTCGCCAAGGTGTTCAAGGAATTACGGACTTGATCACAAATCCTGGTTTGATTAACCTTGACTTTGCCGATGTGAAAACAGTTATGGCAAATAAAGGAAACGCCCTAATGGGTATCGGTATCGGTAGTGGTGAAGAACGTGTGGTAGAAGCAGCTCGTAAGGCAATCTACTCACCACTTCTTGAAACAACTATTGACGGTGCTGAGGATGTTATCGTCAACGTTACTGGTGGTCTCGACTTGACTTTGATTGAAGCAGAAGAAGCTTCAGAAATTGTCAACCAAGCAGCTGGTCAAGGAGTGAACATCTGGCTCGGAACATCAATCGATGAAAACATGAAAGATGAAATCCGTGTTACAGTCGTTGCAACTGGTGTTCGTCAAGATCGTGTTGAAAAAGTTGTGGGTCATGCACAAAGACAAGCTGTTCGTCATGAGCAAGCAAGTCCTAGTCATGCACACAATCATAATCGTCACTTTGATATGGCTGAAACTGCAGAAATTCCAAGTCCAGCACCTCGTCGTACAGAAACTTCTCAATCTTCAGCATTTGGTGATTGGGACCTGCGTCGTGAGACAATTGTTCGACCAACTGATTCAGTGGTATCACCAGTTGAACGTTTCGAAGCGCCATCTTTACACGATGAGGATGAATTAGACACTCCTCCATTTTTCAAAAATCGTTAAGTAAATGAATTTGAAAGAAAATACAGAACGTGTTTTTCAACAAATAAAAGATGCAAGTCAGCAGGCAGGAAGAGAAGCCAATTCTGTTTCGGTTCTTGCTGTTACAAAATATGTAGACGTACCGACAGCGGAGGCTTTGCTTCCGCTAGGTGTTCATCATATTGGTGAAAATCGTGTGGATAAATTTCTTGAGAAATATGAAGCTTTAAAAGATAGAAATATTACCTGGCATTTGATTGGAACATTGCAAAGACGCAAGGTTAAAGATGTCATTCAGTACATTGATTATTTCCACGCTTTGGATTCATTAAAGCTAGCAGAGGAAATTCAAAAAAGAAGTGACCGAGTTGTTAAGTGTTTCTTACAAGTAAATATCTCAAGGGAAGAGAGCAAACATGGTTTTTCAAAGGAAGAACTATTGGAGCTTTTGCCAGAGTTGGCCACCTTAGATAAAATCGAATATGTCGGCTTGATGACCATGGCTCCTTTTGAAGCTAGTAGTGATGAGTTGAAAGAGATTTTTAAAGCTACGCAGGATGTGCAACTAGAAATTAGAGAAAAACAAATTCCCAATATGCCAATGACGGACTTGAGTATGGGTATGAGTCGTGACTACAAGGAAGCGATTGAATTTGGCTCAACCTTTGTCAGAATTGGTACAGCATTTTTTAAATAGGAAAGAAATATGTCTTTAAAAGATAGATTTGATAAATTTATAGATTATTTTTCAGAAGATGGAGAAGATGTTGGTACTACCTATCAGCTTAAAGCAGAAGAGCCGATTGTAACTCCAGTTCCTTCTGTTCAAGAGTTGCCTCAACAAGCTGCTAGCTCACCATCTAAAGATAAAAACATCACTCGTCTTCATGCCCGTCAACAAGAGTTGGCTATGCAAAGTCAACGTTCTACTGATAAGGTGACAATTGATGTTCGTTATCCACGCAAATACGAAGACGCCACAGATATTGTTGATTTATTAGCTGGTAACGAAAGTATTTTGATTGATTTCCAATATATGACAGAAGTCCAAGCTCGTCGTTGTTTGGATTATCTGGATGGGGCACGTCACGTTTTAGCTGGTAACATGAAAAAGGTAGCATCTACTATGTACTTGCTAACACCAGTTGATGTTGTCGTCAATATTGAAGATATCAAAATCCCAGATGAATCACAAAATGGTGAATTTGGTTTTGACATGAAACGTACGAGAGTGAGATAATGCTCTTTCTCATTCGTTTTATTCAAAATGCAGTGGATATCTATTCACTGATTTTAATCATTTTTGCTCTGATGTCTTGGTTCCCTAATGCTTATGAATCACGTCTTGGGCGTTTGATCATTAGTTTAGTGAAACCGATAGTCGCTCCCTTGCAACGTTTACCCCTCCAGATTGCAGGTCTAGACTTGTCTGTCTGGATTGCGGTATTACTAGTTCACTTCCTAGGGGAACAGGTGATTCGACTTTTAGTGATTTTTCTATGAACAAGATGATTTATCAACACTTTTCTAAGAATGATTCGTCTTTTATTGATAAGGGAGCAGAATGGATAAAAAAGGTAGAAGATTCTTATTCTCCTTTTTTAACACCCTTTGTAAATCCCCATCAAGAAAAGATTTTAAAGGTTCTAGCATCAACCAACGGCATCTCCTATATGAGCAGTCGGCAGTTTCTTGAAACTGAATATGTACGGGTTCTTCTGTATCCTGATTATTTTGAGCCAGAATTCTCTGATTTTGAACTATCCTTGCAAGAAATTGTCTATCCTAATAAGTTTGAGCGCTTAACACATGCTAAAATATTAGGGACTGTTTTAAACAAGCTGGGAATTGATAGGAAGCTATTTGGTGATATCTTAGTCAATGAAGAGAGGGCACAGATTATCATTAATCGACAGTTTATGCTCCTTTTTCAAGACGGCATTACGAAAGTTGCTCGTTTACCGGTTCGTCTAGAAGAACGGGATTTTACTGAGAAAATTGCTACAGTAGAAAATTATCAAGAATTAGATATTTGTATCGCTAGTTCTAGATTAGATGTTTTTCTAGCAGGTGTCTTCAAGTT
The DNA here is from genome assembly GCF_024295905.1 of Streptococcus sp. CF7_Ac1-12. Lineage (GTDB taxonomy): Bacteria > Bacillota > Bacilli > Lactobacillales > Streptococcaceae > Streptococcus > Streptococcus mitis_AP. The sequence continues at coordinate 36,664 of NZ_JANCPG010000006.1, forward strand.
GTCTAGAAATCAGGCAAGTCAGTTAATTGAAAAACAGGCAGTCCAAGTTAATTACCATTTAGTTGAAAAATCAGATTATGCAGTTCAAGTTGGTGATCTGATTAGTGTAAGGAAATTTGGTCGATTGAAACTCGTTAGAGATAATGGGCAAACAAAAAAAGATAAAAAGAAATTAACGGTCCAATTGTTATTAAGTAAGTGAGGAAAAATATGCCAATTACATCGTTAGAAATCAAAGATAAAACTTTTAGCACACGCTTCAGAGGGTTTGATCAAGAAGAAGTAGATGAGTTTTTAGATATTGTAGTCCGTGATTATGAAGATTTGGTTCGCTCTAATCATGATAAGGATTTACAAATTAAGAGTTTGGAAGAGCGTTTGTCTTACTTTGATGAGATGAAAGATTCATTGAGTCAATCTGTATTGATTGCACAAGATACAGCAGAGCGAGTAAAACAAGCTGCAACGGAACGTTCAAACAATATTATCCAACAAGCAGAGCAAGATGCCCAACGTTTGTTGGAAGAAGCTAAGTACAAGGCAAATGAAATTCTTCGTCAAGCAACTGACAATGCTAAGAAAGTTGCTGTTGAAACAGAAGAATTGAAGAACAAGAGTCGTGTCTTCCACCAACGTCTTAAATCTACAATTGAGAGCCAGTTAGCAATTGTTGAATCTTCAGATTGGGAAGATATTCTTCGCCCAACAGCGACTTATCTTCAGACAAGTGATGAGGCCTTCAAAGAAGTAGTCAGCGAAGTCTTAGGTGACTCTGTCTTACAACAACAGCAAGAGGAAGAACCAATTGATATTACTCGCCAGTTTTCTCCCGAGGAAATGGCAGAGTTGCAAGCGCGTATCGAAGCGGCTAATAAGGAACTTGCAGAAGCAGAAGCAAGAGCTGAGCAGGAACAAGTGGTTTCACCAGCTCCAGTTGTTGAAGAAAGTCCAGCTCATCCAGTTGGTCCAATGTATGAAGAGCCAGAAGTAGCTCCAAGCCATTACTCAGGACCAACACCAGCTACTGAAGCTGTAAACTCAGAACCAGGTTTTGCGGCACCGCAAGAATCTGTTACAATTTTATAAGAAATAATATGAGAACAATATCTTATCCTTATATTTCCAGCGAGCAGGAGATGGTGTGAGTCCTGTAATCCCTAATGATAAGATTATCCTCTCAAAAACTTAAGTCTGAAATTAGTAGGATTTGACGTTCCCCACGTTACGGGATAAGAGGGAGAAAGACTAGATCTTTTTCCGAATAAAGGTGGTACCACGATTTTCGTCCTTTTTGGAAGTCGTGGTTTTTAATTTGTTATTATTTATAAAGGAGATACCATGAAACTCAAAGATACCCTTAACCTTGGGAAAACAGCTTTCCCAATGCGTGCAGGACTTCCTACCAAAGAGCCAGTTTGGCAAAAGGAATGGGAAGATGCAAAACTTTACCAACGTCGTCAAGAATTGAACCAAGGAAAACCTCATTTCACCTTGCATGATGGCCCTCCATACGCGAACGGAAATATCCACGTTGGACACGCTATGAACAAGATTTCAAAAGATATCATTGTTCGTTCAAAATCAATGTCAGGTTTTTACGCACCATACATCCCAGGTTGGGATACTCATGGTCTGCCAATCGAGCAAGTTTTGGCAAAACAAGGTATCAAACGTAAAGAAATGGACTTGGTTGAGTACTTGAAACTTTGCCGTGAATACGCTCTTTCTCAAGTAGATAAACAACGTGAAGACTTTAAACGTTTGGGAGTTTCTGGTGACTGGGAAAATCCATATGTGACTTTGACTCCTGACTATGAAGCAGCTCAAATCCGTGTATTTGGTGAGATGGCTAATAAAGGTTATATCTACCGTGGTGCCAAACCAGTTTACTGGTCTTGGTCATCTGAGTCTGCCCTTGCAGAAGCGGAGATTGAATACCATGACTTGGTTTCAACTTCCCTTTACTATGCAAATAAGGTAAAAGATGGCAAAGGTGTTCTAGATACAGATACTTACATCGTTGTCTGGACAACTACTCCATTTACCATCACAGCTTCTCGTGGTTTAACTGTTGGTGCAGATATTGATTACGTTTTGGTTCAACCTGCTGGTGAAGATCGCAAGTTTGTGGTTGCTGCAGAATTGTTGACTAGCTTGTCTGAGAAATTTGGCTGGGTTGATGTTCAAGTTTTGGCAACTTACCGTGGTCAAGAACTCAACCACATCGTAACAGAACACCCATGGGATACAGCTGTAGATGAATTGGTTATCCTTGGTGACCACGTTACGACTGATTCTGGTACTGGTATTGTCCATACAGCCCCTGGTTTTGGTGAGGATGACTACAATGTTGGTATTGCTAATGGTCTTGAAGTTGCAGTGACTGTTGACGAACGCGGTATCATGATGGCCAATGCTGGTGCTGAGTTTGAAGGTCAATTCTATGACAAGGTGGTTCCAACTGTTATTGAAAAACTTGGCAACCTCCTTCTTGCCCAAGAAGAAATCTCTCACTCATACCCATTTGACTGGCGTACTAAGAAACCAATCATCTGGCGTGCAGTTCCACAATGGTTTGCCTCAGTTTCTAAATTCCGCCAAGAAATCTTGGACGAAATTGAAAAGGTTAAATTCCACTCAGAATGGGGTAAAGTCCGTCTTTACAATATGATCCGTGACCGTGGCGACTGGGTTATCTCTCGTCAACGTGCTTGGGGTGTTCCACTTCCAATCTTCTACGCTGAAGATGGTACAGCGATCATGACAGCTGAAACGATTGAACACGTGGCTCAACTCTTTGAGGAACACGGTTCTATCATCTGGTGGGAACGTGATGCTAAGGACCTCTTGCCAGAAGGATTTACTCATCCAGGTTCACCAAATGGCGAGTTCAAAAAAGAAACAGATATCATGGATGTTTGGTTTGACTCAGGTTCATCATGGAATGGAGTTGTGGTAAACCGTCCTGAGTTGACTTACCCAGCAGATCTTTACCTTGAAGGTTCTGACCAATACCGTGGATGGTTCAACTCTTCACTTATCACATCTGTTGCCAACCATGGCGTAGCACCTTACAAACAAATCTTGTCACAAGGATTTGCCCTTGATGGTAAAGGTGAGAAGATGTCTAAATCTCTTGGAAATACTATTGCTCCAAGCGATGTTGAAAAACAATTTGGTGCGGAAATCTTGCGTCTCTGGGTAACAAGTGTGGACTCAAGCAATGACGTGCGTATCTCTATGGATATCTTGAGCCAAGTCTCTGAAACTTACCGTAAGATTCGTAACACTCTTCGTTTCTTGATTGCTAATACATCTGACTTTAACCCAGCTGAGGATGCAGTAGCTTACGATGAGCTTCGTTCAGTTGATAAGTACATGACAATTCGCTTTAACCAGCTTGTTAAGACCATTCGTGATGCTTACGCAAACTTTGAATTCTTGACAATCTACAAGGCCTTGGTGAACTTTATCAACGTTGACTTGTCAGCCTTCTACCTTGATTTTGCCAAAGATGTTGTTTATATCGAAGGTGCCAAATCGTTGGAACGTCGTCAAATGCAGACTGTCTTCTATGACATTCTTGTGAAAATCACCAAACTCTTGACACCAATCCTTCCTCACACAGCAGAGGAAATCTGGTCATATCTTGAATTTGAATCTGAAGACTTCGTTCAATTGTCAGAATTACCAGAAGCAGAAACTTTTGCTAATCAAGAAGAAATCTTGGATACATGGGCTGCCTTCATGGACTTCCGTGGACAAGCTCAAAAAGCCTTGGAAGAGGCTCGTAATGCAAAAGTAATCGGTAAATCACTTGAAGCTCACTTGACAGTTTATCCAAATGAAGTGGTGAAAACTCTACTCGAAGCAGTAAACAGCAATGTGGCTCAACTTTTGATCGTGTCAGACTTGACCATCGCAGAAGGACCAGCTCCAGAAGCTGCTGTTAGCTTCGAAGATGTAGCCTTCACAGTTGAACGCGCTGCAGGTGAAGTATGTGACCGTTGCCGTCGTATCGACCCAACAACAGCAGAACGCAGCTACCACGCAGTCATCTGTGACCACTGTGCAAGCATCGTAGAAGAAAACTTTGCAGACGCAGTCGCAGAAGGATTTGAAGAAAAATAAGGTTGCTGTATTATACTAAGAAGGAAAAGGATTGCCAAACAGTCCTTTCCTTTTTGGTTTTGACTAGCTTTTTTGTGAAAAATTGTGTAAAATAGAATAGATAAACGAGGGGAACCTCGGAAAATTTAAAGGAGAATCCATCTAATGGTAAAATTGGTTTTTGCTCGCCACGGTGAGTCTGAATGGAACAAAGCTAACCTTTTCACTGGTTGGGCTGATGTTGATTTGTCTGAAAAAGGTACACAACAAGCGATTGATGCTGGTAAATTGATCAAAGAAGCTGGTATCGAATTTGACCAAGCTTACACTTCAGTATTGAAACGTGCGATTAAAACAACTAACTTGGCTCTTGAAGCTTCTGACCAATTGTGGGTTCCAGTTGAAAAATCATGGCGTTTGAACGAACGTCACTACGGTGGTTTGACTGGTAAAAACAAAGCTGAAGCTGCTGAACAATTTGGTGATGAGCAAGTTCACATCTGGCGTCGTTCATACGATGTATTGCCTCCAAACATGGATCGTGATGATGAGCACTCAGCTCACACAGACCGTCGTTACGCTTCACTTGACGACTCAGTTATTCCAGACGCTGAAAACTTGAAAGTGACTTTGGAACGTGCCCTTCCATTCTGGGAAGATAAAATTGCTCCAGCTCTTAAAGATGGTAAAAACGTATTCGTAGGAGCTCACGGTAACTCAATCCGTGCCCTTGTAAAACACATCAAAGGTTTGTCAGATGACGAAATCATGGACGTGGAAATCCCTAACTTCCCACCATTGGTATTCGAATTCGACGAAAAATTGAACGTAGTTTCTGAATACTACCTTGGAAAATAAAAAATTGTAAGTCTAGAATTGATTTCTAGGCTTTTTATGTTAGTATGGTAGTATGATAAGGAATAAAAAACAAGATTATGTATTGGCCTACAAACAACCAGCGTCAACAACATATAAGGGCTGGGAAGAAGAGGCCTTACCGATAGGCAATGGTTCTTTAGGGGCAAAAGTATTTGGGCTTATAGGGGCTGAGCGGATTCAATTCAATGAAAAAAGTCTCTGGTCTGGTGGTCCACTTCCTGATAGTTCCGATTATCAGGGTGGAAATCTTCAGGATCAGTATGTTTTTTTAGCTGAGATTCGGCAGGCTTTGGAGAAGAGAGACTACAATACTGCTAAGGAACTGGCTGAACAGCACCTAGTCGGACCCAAAACGAGTCAATATGGAACCTATCTGTCCTTTGGAGATATTCAAATTGAGTTTAGCCAGCAAGGCAAGACTTTATCTCAGGTGACGGATTACCAGAGACAGCTTAATATCAGCAAGGCGCTTGCGACGACTTCTTATGCCTATAAAGAGACTATGTTTAAACGAGAAGCCTTTACCAGTTTTCCAGATGATCTCTTGGTTCAGCGTTTTACTAAGGAAGGGTCGGAAACTCTAAACTTTACCATGAAACTGTCGCTGACTCGTGCTTTGGCTTCTGATGGAAAGTATGAGCAGGAAAAATCGGATTACAAGGAGTGTCAGCTGGAGATCTCTCCTTCTCATATCTTGATGAAGGGGCGAGTTAAGGATAATGACCTGCAGTTTGCTAGTTATCTAGCTTGGCAAACGGATGGAGACATTAGAGTCAGGTCAGATAAGGTTCAGATATCAGGAGCCAGTTATGCCAATCTCTTCTTGGCGGCTAAGACGGATTTTGCCCAAAATCCTGCTAGCAATTATCGCAAGAAGATAGATTTAGCGCAACAGGTAAAGTCCTTGGTGGAAACAGCTAAAGAAAAGGGCTATACCCAATTGAAATCAAGACATATTGAGGACTACCAAGCCTTATTCCAGCGTGTTCAATTGGATTTGGGAGCTGATGTTGACACATCCACTACAGATGATTTGCTAAAAAATTATAAGCCACAAGAGGGGCAGGCTTTGGAGGAGTTGTTCTTCCAGTATGGACGGTATTTATTGATTAGTTCATCCAGAGATTGCCCAGATGCTCTACCAGCTAATCTACAGGGAGTCTGGAATGCGGTCGACAATCCTCCTTGGAATTCGGACTATCACTTGAATATCAACCTTCAGATGAATTATTGGCCAGCCTATGTTACCAATCTCCTAGAGACGGCCTTTCCGGTCATCAACTATATAGATGATTTACGTGTCTATGGTCGCATAGCAGCTGCAAGGTATGCAGGAATCGTCTCTCGGGAAGGGGAAGAGAATGGTTGGTTGGTTCATACTCAAGCGACTCCCTTTGGTTGGACGGCACCTGGTTGGGATTACTATTGGGGGTGGTCACCAGCTGCCAATGCATGGATGATGCAAACTGTTTATGAAGCCTATTCATTTTACAGGGACCAAGACTATCTCAGGGAGAAAATTTATCCCATGTTGAAGGAAACGGTTCGTTTTTGGAATGCTTTTTTACATAAGGATCAGCAGGCGCAGCGTTGGGTTTCTTCTCCATCTTACTCACCAGAACATGGGCCGATTTCGATTGGCAATACCTATGACCAATCTCTGATTTGGCAGTTATTTCATGATTTTATTCAGGCTGCTCAGGAATTGGGGCTGGATGAGGACTTGTTGACTGAGGTTAAGGAGAAGTTTGATCTGCTAAATCCTTTGCAAATCACTCAATCTGGTCGAATCAGGGAGTGGTATGAAGAGGAAGAGCAGCATTTTCAAAATGAGAAAGTGGAGGCCCAGCATCGGCACGCTTCCCATTTGGTGGGACTCTATCCTGGCAATCTCTTTAGCTATATGGGGCAAGAGTATCTTGAAGCGGCGCGTGCTAGCCTCAATGATCGTGGAGATGGCGGCACAGGCTGGTCTAAGGCTAATAAGATCAATCTCTGGGCGCGTTTGGGAGATGGCAATCGAGCCCATAAATTATTCGCAGAGCAGTTAAAGACATCCACCTTACCCAATCTTTGGTGCACCCATCCTCCTTTTCAGATAGATGGTAATTTTGGTGCTACTAGTGGCATGGCAGAAATGTTGCTCCAGTCTCATGCAGCTTATCTGGTGCCTCTAGCCGCCCTACCTGATGCATGGTCATCAGGTTCCGTTTCAGGCTTAATGGCACGTGGACATTATGAAGTGAGCATGAGGTGGGCGGATAAAAAACTCTTACAGTTGACCATTTTATCAAGGAGTGGAGGAGATTTGCGAGTCTCTTATCCAGATATTGAGAAGAGTGTGATTAAAATGAATCAAGAAAAAATAAAAGCGAAATGCATGGGGAAAGATTGTATTTCGGTGGCAACAGTAGAAGGTGATCTTGTTCAATTTTATTTTTAAGAAGATGATAAAAGGCAGTAATTTGAAACTGCCTTTTAATAAGGATTTGAGAATGTAAGCAGTTTCCAACTAGTTGAAAAAGCGTTATAATGGTAGTAGGAAGTAATTTGTTTGAGAGAGGGTGAGTCTTATGGCTTATATTGAGATGAAACACTGTTATAAGCGTTATCAGGTTGGGGATACGGAGATTGTGGCCAATCGTGATGTGAATTTTGAGATTGAAAAGGGTGAATTGGTTATTATTCTAGGTGCGTCAGGTGCAGGCAAGTCAACGGTTCTTAATCTTCTTGGGGGAATGGATACCAATGATGAAGGGGAAATCTGGATTGATGGTGTTAATATTGCAGACTATAGTTCCCACCAGAGAACCAATTACCGTAGAAATGATGTCGGTTTTGTTTTTCAGTTTTATAATCTAGTTTCCAATCTAACTGCTAAGGAAAATGTGGAGTTGGCTTCAGAAATCGTGACAGATGCCTTGAATCCTGAGCAGGTCTTGACAGATGTAGGTCTGGTTCATCGTCTCAATAACTTTCCAGCCCAGCTTTCTGGAGGGGAGCAACAGCGAGTCTCCATTGCACGCGCGGTAGCTAAAAATCCTAAAATTCTCCTTTGTGATGAACCGACTGGAGCCTTGGATTATCAGACAGGTAAGCAGGTTTTGAAAATTCTCCAAGACATGTCTCGTCAAAAGGGAGCGACGGTGATCATCGTGACTCATAATGGAGCTTTGGCGCCCATTGCTGATCGCGTGATTCATATGCACGATGCCAGTGTCAAGGATGTGGTGATGAACCAGCATCCTCAGGATATCGACAGTTTGGAGTACTAGCATGATCAAGCGAAAAACCTATTGGAAGGACTTAATTCAGTCCTTCACAGGCTCCAAGGGGCGTTTTTTATCCATCTTAACCTTGATGATGTTAGGATCTCTAGCCTTAGTAGGTCTCAAAGTGACTAGCCCCAACATGGAGGCGACAGCTAATGCTTATTTAACAACTGCTCAAACCTTGGATTTAGCAGTTATGTCTAATTATGGTTTGGATCAAGCAGATCAAGAAGAACTAGAACAGATAGAGGGCGCAGAGGTTGAGTTTGGCTATTTGACAGATGTGACTATGGAAAATGGGCAGGATGCTATTCGGCTGTACTCCAAACCAGAGCGAATTTCAACCTTTCAGCTAAGAGAGGGACGACTTCCTCAGTCAGACAAGGAAATCGCTTTGGCCACTCATTTGCAAGGCCAATACAGCGTGGGACAGGAGATTAGTTTTAAAGAAAAAGAAGAGGTTCATTCCTCTTTAAAAGACCATACTTATACCATCACTGGTTTTGTGGATTCACCTGAAATCCTCTCCCAGCGAGATATGGGCTACGCAGGAAGTGGAAGTGGGACTCTGACAGCCTATGGGGTGATTTTACCTAGTCAGTTTGATCAGAAAGTCTACAATATAGCTCGTTTGAAATATCAAGATTTAGCAGACTTAAATGCTTTTTCAGAAGCTTATGAAGAAAAATCCAAGCAACATCAGGAAGACCTTGAACAAGCTTTGTCAGATAATAGCAAGGCACGTCTGCAACTCTTGAGAAAAGAAGGCCAAGATTCTCTAGACAAAGGCCAAGAAACCCTTGATAAGGCTGAGACTAATCTGCAGGAAGGCAAGCGTCGTTTAGCAGCTGTTCAAGCTCGTTTACAGGCTCAGGAAAGTCAACTAGCATTGCTTCCTCAAGCACAGAGAGAGCAGGCCAGTGCTCAACTTACCCAAGCCAAGCAGGAATTGAGTGAGGAAGAGGACAAACTAAAGCAGGCTGAACAAAATCTAGCCCAAGAAAAAGAAAAATTAGAAAAACATCAGCAAGTCTTGGATGAATTAGCTGAGCCCAAGTATCAAGTCTATAATCGTCAGACCATGCCTGGCGGTCAAGGCTATCTCATGTACAGTAATGCTTCAGCCAGTATTCGGGCAGTGGGCAATATCTTTCCTGTAGTGCTTTATGCCGTAGCAGCTATGGTGACCTTCACAACTATGACTCGCTTTGTGGATGAAGAGCGAACTCATGCAGGGATTTTTAAGGCCTTGGGTTATCGTAGCAAGGATATTATCGCCAAGTTTCTCCTCTACGGCCTAGTAGCTGGGACTGTCGGAACAGCTCTAGGTAGTATACTTGGCCATTATTTACTAGCCAGTGTGATTTCAAGTGTCATTACAAAAGGAATGGTAGTGGGAGAAACCCAGATTCAGTTCTATTGGACCTATAGTATACTGGCTCTTGTTTTTAGTTGGTTGGCTAGTGTTCTACCAGCCTACTTGGTAGCTCGTAGGGAACTTCATGACGAAGCAGCCCAGCTTTTACTGCCTAAACCACCTGTCAAAGGAGCTAAAATCTTACTGGAGTGCATCGGCTTTATCTGGCACCGTCTCAGTTTTACTCATAAGGTAACAGCTCGCAATATCTTTCGTTATAAGCAACGGATGTTGATGACGATTTTTGGTGTGGCAGGTTCAGTCGCTCTGCTCTTTGCCGGTTTGGGAATTCAATCCTCTGTAGCAGGAGTTCCGTCTAGACAGTTTCAACAAATTCAACAGTATCAGATGATTGTCTCTGAAAATCCTAGTGCGACCAATCAAGACAAGGCAGAGTTGGAAGAAGTGTTGAAAGGACAAGATATCCAAGCTTATCAGAAAATATATTCTAAAACGCTAGACAAGGATTTCAAAGGTAAGGCTGGTCTTCAGACCATTACCCTTATGATGACAGAGAAGGAAGATTTGACTCCCTTTATCCATCTTCAAAGCCATCAGCAGGAGCTGACATTAAAAGATGGCGCCGTTATTACAGCTAAACTAGCCCAGCTGGCAGATGTCAAGGTTGGGCAGACTCTAGAAATTGAAGGTAAGGAACTAAAGGTCGCTGCCATTGCTGAGAACTACGTTGGTCACTTTATTTATATGAGTCAGGCTAGCTATGAGCAAATTTACGGACAGCTACCCCAAGCCAACACTTATTTGGTCTCGTTAAGGGATACCAGTGCTACTAGTATCGAAAGACAGGCCGGCTTACTTATGAATCAATCTGCGGTGTCCAGCGTCGTCCAGAATGCTTCAGCCATTCGACTCTTTGACTCCGTCGCTAGCTCACTTAATCAGACCATGACCATCTTGGTCATTGTATCGGTTCTATTGGCTATTGTTATCCTTTACAATCTGACCAATATCAATGTGGCTGAGAGAATCCGTGAACTCTCCACTATCAAGGTTCTCGGTTTTCATAATAATGAAGTCACTCTCTACATTTACCGTGAGACCATTGTGCTGTCCCTTGTGGGAATCGTCCTTGGTCTGCTCTCAGGTTTCTATTTACACCAATTTTTGATTCAAATGATTTCGCCTGCGACTATTCTCTTTTATTCGCAGGTAGGCTGGGAAGTCTATGTAATCCCAGTGGCAGCAGTAAGCATCATTTTGACCTTGCTTGGTTTCTTTGTCAATTATCATCTGAGAAAGGTTGATATGCTTGAAGCCTTGAAATCTGTAGAGTAATACTCAATGAAAATCAAAGAGCAAACTAGGAAGCAAGCCGTAGGTTGCTCAAAGCACCGCTTTGAGGTTGCAGATAAAGCTGACATGGTTTGAATAGATTTTCGAAGAGTATAAGGTAGTTGTTTTTATCTGATTTAATTTATATTTACTCGTAAACAAAAATCCTCCGTTTCAAAGAGTAGGGAACTCTTTGTGACAGAGGATTTTTTCTATATGGCTTTAGCAGCTGCAATTGCGGCTTCGAAGTTTGGTTCAGAGTTGATATTGTCCACGTATTCAACATAGCGAATAGTATTGTCAGTATCGAGGACAAAGACTGCGCGTGCCAATAGGTGCCACTCATTGATTAAGAGGGCATAATCACGTCCAAAGGAATGGTTGAAATAGTCTGAGAGCATGATGGCATTTTCAATGCCTTCAGCACCACACCAACGTTTTTGAGCAAATGGTAGGTCCATAGAAACAGTCAATACGACCGTGTTGTCCAGTCCAGCCAGTTCTTCATTAAAACGACGCGTTTGAGTTGAGCAGATGCCTGTATCGATAGAAGGCACGATACTCAAAACTTTTTTCTTGCCATCAAAATCAGCCAGAGATTTTTTAGAAAGGTCTGTTGTAGTGAGTGAAAAATCAAGCGCCTTGTCGCCGACTTGTAGTTGTTTACCTGTAAAGCTCACAGGATTTCCGAGAAAAGTTACCATAAGATACTCCAATCTTTTTTCTTCCATTTTAGTTGAAACGGTTAGAATTTTCCAATGATTTGACCGGAAATATGGGTATAGAAAAAACGCCAGCTCATGTGAGAATGACGTTTTTCAGAGGCTTATACTCTTCGAAAATTAAAGAGTATTATTTTGCCAATCCTTCAGCAATCTTGTCAAGGTTGTATTTCATCATGTTGTAGTAGCTGTCGCCTTCTTTACCTTGTTCTGCGATAGAGTCAGTAAAGATTTGTGCGTAGATTGGGATGTTTGTGTCTTGTGAAACAGTCTTCATTGGACGGTCATCCACACTTGATTCTACAAAGAGGGAAGGAGTTTTTGTTTGGCGAAGTTTTTCAACCAAGGTCTTGATTTGGTCAGGAGTTCCTTCTTCTTCAGTATTGATTTCCCAAATATAGGCACTTGGGACACCGTAGGCTTTAGAGAAGTATTTGAAGCATCCTTCGCTGGTTACGATGAGTTTTTTCTCAGCAGGAATGTTGTTAAATTTCTCTTTAGCTTCCTTGTCAAGTTTGTCTAGCTTATCAGTATATTCTTTGAGATTTTTTTCGTAGAATTCCTTGTTGCTAGGGTCTTTAGCGCTCAATTGTTTTGCGATATTTTTAGCAAAGATCATACCGTTTTCAAGGTTAAGCCAAGCGTGTGGGTCTTCTTTGCCTTTTTCGTTTTGACCTTCAAGGTAGATAACATCAACGCCTTCGCTGACTGCAAAGTAGTCTTTGTTTTCAGTTTTCTTGGCATTTTCTACCAATTTTGTAAACCAAGCATTGCCACCTGTTTCAAGGTTGATACCGTTATAGAAAATGAGGTCAGCCTCAGAAGTTTTCTTAACGTCTTCAGGAAGTGGTTCGTATTCGTGTGGGTCTTGACCAACAGGAACGATACTGTGAAGATCAATCTTGTCACCAGCAATATTTTTAGTAATATCAGCGATGATTGAGTTTGTAGCAACAACTTTTAGTTTTTGACCAGAAGCTGCATCTTTTTTTCCACTAGCACATGCTACAAGAGCGATGACGGAAAGAAAGAGAACGAGTAATGTACCTAATTTTTTCATTAGATCCTCCAATTTATTGGGGTTTTGCCCCTTATTTTAACAAATGTTTATTTTTCAGTTTCAAATATCGTTGTTTTGGAGCGATAAAGAAGCTAATGAGAAAGAAACTAGCAGCTGTGAGCACGATACTAGAACCTGCCGCAACGTTAAAGCTATAACCGATAAAGAGTCCCAAAACTGAAGCTATCGCTCCAAAGGTTGAGGAAAGGAAAATCATGCTTTTCAGGCTATTAGCATAAAGATAAGCAGTTGCAGCTGGGGTAATCAGCATGGCTACAATCAGGATAGTTCCGACACTTTGCATGGCTGTCACAGACACGAGAGTCAGGAGTACCATGAGAAGGTAGTGATAGAAATTGACAGGCATTCCCATGGCTTTAGCCAAGAGTTCATCAAAGGAAGTTATCAAGAGTTGCTTGAAGAAAATCCAGATTAACAAGAGAATGACTGCCCCAACACCCATAGTAATAAACATATCCGTATCTTGGACGGCTAGGATATTACCAAAAAGGATATGGAAAAGGTCAGTTGAACTTTTAGCGACACTAATCAAGATGATACCGAGGGCTAAGAAAGAAGAAAAGGTAATGCCGATGGCGGTATCGCTTTTGATAATCGAGTTCCCCTTGATGTAGGTAATGATGATAGCAGCTAGCAATCCAAAGACAATGGCTCCGATAAAGAAGTCAACGCCCAAGATGAAGGAGAGGGCTACACCTGGCAAGACAGCATGTGAAATGGCATCTCCCATGAGTGACATCCCGCGTAGGATGATGAAACATCCCACAGCTCCAGCTACGACCCCGATGACAATAGCCGTTATCAAGGCATTTTGTAAGAAATGGAATTTTTGTAATCCATCGATAAATTCTGCAATCATAGGTCACCTCCATTGAAAAATAGTCGATTACCGTAAGCTTCTTTGAGATTGGATTCGGTAAAGGTTTCTTTGGTTGGACCAAAGGCAATCACTTCTCGATTGACAAGCAAGACTTGATCGAAGTAGTGGGGAACCTTGCTGAGGTCGTGGTGGACGATGAGAACCGTCTTTCCAGCTTTTTTCAGATCTCTCAGCGTATTCATGATGATTTCTTCACTGACTGAGTCAATCCCAACAAAGGGTTCATCCAAGAGGATATAGTCGGCTTCCTGCACCAGACATCTGGCAATCAAGACCCGCTGGAATTGACCTCCAGACAGTTGACTGATTTGACGTTCAGCGTAGTCAGCTAGACCGACAATTTCAAGGGCCTCTTGCACTTTCTTCCAATGTTTAGCTTTTAAACTGTGAAAGAGAGGAATAGAGGGAAATAGTCCTAGCGAGACACATTCCTTGACCTTGATGGGAAAGTTGTAGTCGATATTGATTTTTTGTTCGACATAGGCGATTCGATGTAAGGATTTTTTAACTTCCTTGTCATCGAGAAATGCCTGACCTTGATGTGGGATAATTCCCAGCATCCCTTTTAATAATGTTGATTTCCCAGCACCGTTTGGACCAATGATACCGGTAATTGTTGGTCCTTGGAGCACTAGTGAAATATCCTTAAGTGCCAACGTTTCTTTGTAGGAGACACTGAGGTTTTCGATACGTATCATACAGTTGTATTCCTCCTGTCTCTTAATATACATTAAAAAAAAAATTAAGTCAAGTTAATTTTTGAAAAAATTAAAATAATAACTGAAAAATGATGGAAAAGGAAAGTTCATTTTTAATTGCATTCCCAAGCAATTTTTGTTAAGCTAGCAATAACTTAAAAAAATGAAAGCGAGAACAAGATGACACGTTATCAAGATGATTTTTATGATGCAATCAATGGAGAATGGCAGAAGACAGCTGAAATCCCAGCAGATAAGTCTCAAACAGGTGGTTTTGTTGATTTAGACCAGGAAATTGAAGACTTGATGCTTGCGACAACAGACAAGTGGTTGGCAGGTGAAGAGGTGCCTGAGGATGCTATCTTGGCAAACTTTGTCAAATACCACCGCCTAGTTCGTGATTTTGACAAGAGAGAAGCTGACGGTATCACACCTGTCTTACCACTTCTTAAAGAATTCCAAGAATTGGAGACTTTTGCAGATTTTACAGCTAGACTAGCAGAGTTTGAACTTGCAGGAAAACCTAACTTCCTTCCTTTTGGTGTATCGCCAGACTTTATGGATGCCAGAATCAACGTTTTATGGGCTAGCGCTCCAAGCACGATCCTGCCAGATACGACCTACTATGCTGAAGATCATCCTCAGCGTGAAGAGCTCTTGACTCTTTGGAAAGAAAGCAGCGCAAATCTCCTCAAGGCTTATGATTTCTCTGATGTAGAAATTGAAGACTTGCTAGAGAAAAGACTAGAATTGGACCGTCGAGTTGCGGCAGTGGTTCTTTCTAATGAAGAAAGTTCAGAGTATGCTAAACTCTACCATCCATATGCTTACGAAGATTTCAAGAAATTTGCGCCTGCCCTACCTTTGGATGACTTCTTCCAAGCCGTTCTTGGACAAGTGCCAGACAAGGTTATCGTAGACGAGGAACGTTTCTGGCAAGCAGCAGAGCAATTCTACAGTGAAGAAGCCTGGCCTCTCCTCAAGGCAACCTTGATTTTGAGTGTTATCAATCTTTCTACCAGTTATTTAACGGAAGAAATACGTGTCTTGTCAGGTGCCTACAGTCGTGCACTTTCTGGAGTTCCAGAAGCCAAAGACAAGGTTAAGGCAGCCTACCAGTTAGCACAAGGTCCATTCAAACAAGCCTTAGGTCTCTGGTATGCCCATGAAAAATTCTCTCCAGAAGCCAAGGCAGACGTAGAGAAAAAAGTAGCAACTATGATTGATGTCTATAAGGAACGCTTGGCTAAAAATGACTGGTTGACTCCTGAAACTCGTGATAAGGCTATTGTCAAACTTAATGTCATCAAGCCTTATATTGGTTACCCAGAAGAATTGCCAGAACGCTATAAGGACAAGGTGGTCGATGAAAATGCTAGTCTTTTTGACAATGCTCTAGCTTTTGCGCGTGTGGAAATCAAGCACAGTTGGAGCAAGTGGAACCAGCCTGTAGATTACAAGGAGTGGGGCATGCCTGCTCATATGGTCAATGCCTACTACAATCCACAGAAGAACCTGATTGTCTTCCCAGCAGCTATTTTACAGGCGCCTTTCTATGACTTGCATCAGTCATCTTCTGCTAACTACGGGGGTATTGGGGCAGTTATTGCTCATGAAATTTCCCACGCCTTTGATACCAACGGAGCTTCCTTTGATGAAAATGGTAGCCTCAAGGATTGGTGGACAGAGAGTGACTATGCTGCCTTCAAGGAGAAAACACAAAAAGTTATTGACCAATTTGATGGACAAGATTCTTATGGAGCAACCATCAACGGTAAATTGACTGTATCAGAAAACGTGGCTGACTTGGGAGGAATCGCTGCAGCGCTTGAAGCAGCTAAGAGAGAAGCAGACTTCTCAGCAGAAGAATTCTTCTACAATTTCGGTCGCATCTGGCGCATGAAAGGTCGTCCAGAATTTATGAAACTTTTGGCTAGCGTTGATGTGCACGCGCCAGCCAAACTCCGTGTCAATGTACAAGTACCAAACTTCGATGATTTCTTTACAACCTATGATGTCAAAGAAGGAGACGGTATGTGGCGTTCGCCAGAAGACCGCGTCATTATTTGGTAATGCAAAGAGGTCAGTAATCAGAAAAAAGGCATTCAATCAGGTGTGAAAACCTTGATAGGATGCCTTTTATAGTGGAAAGACTACTGGATAATGTACTTAAAATGAGATAGTCATTGTCACTATCTTACTAGAAAAAAGGATTAAAGGTCTTTTCGTGAGCAATAGTCGTAGCTGGACCATGCCCTGGATAGACATCATAGTTTGGTAGGGTGAAGAGTTGGGTCTGGATACTATGAAGGAGTTGCTCCATGCTACCAGTCGGAAGATCCGTCCGTCCGATTGTTTCACGGAACAAAGCATCTCCTGTCAAGACTAGGTGAGCTTGCGGAAAGACGATAGAAACACCGCCGATAGAGTGCCCTGGTGTTGGCAAGACAGTGAAACGAAATTCCTCTAGTTGGTATTCTTCGTGAAAGATAAAAGTGTGTTCTGCAGGTTTTGCGACCACATCTGCCATATCATCGTGACGAGGGAGACCAGAGAGATTATCGACAGGAGTGTAGAGCCAGCTGGCTTCGCTCTCTGCGATATAGACAGGAGGATTGCCAAAAGTTTCGCGAACCAAGTCCAGGCTAATGATATGGTCATAATGGGCGTGGGTAAGGAGAATAGCGCAGATCGGTTTGTTGATCTTCTCGATGGTCTGACGAATAGCTTCCCAATGGCTGCCAGGATCGACAACGATGAGGTGTTTTTCACCTTCCAGGTAATAGGTGTTTTCATAGGCAACAGGATTCACGGTTTTATGGATTTTCATACTAGCTCCAATCTTAAAGAATGTACTAAATTAAGTATAGCACAGTTGGGAAAAATAGGTAAGAATTTAGAATGAACTTAAAAACCAGCATGACTAGATGAAGACAGGCTGGTTATCAATTTATCAATATTGGAGAGGTGTCAATTGCCCTTCATAGGTTGCATAAACTCCGTCATTAGCTTGTTTGATAGATGTGATGTTTAGAGTGCCACCGTAGTTGGCTTCTCGTTTGTCGCTATATTCACTATAAGTTATCCTATTGGGCAGGTTCTGGTCGTTAGCATAGTATTGAACGACTGTTTTTTTATAGCCTTGCTGGCTGAATAGGAACAGGCAGCTAACTCCTAACACTAGGAGAGCAAAGATAGAAATACCAGTTTTTTTCATAGGATACTCCTTTGTAAAATAACGTCATTCAATTATATTGACTTGAATGAAAAAGTGATAATCATAGGGAGTTAAATTATATTTAGATTACAATATGGTTTCCGTTCTTCTGTCTCTCCTTCTATCACCTAAATAGAAAATCTAACTGTATAACATATTATAAAAAAACATTTCAGAATTGTCAATCAATTCTGAATTATTTTTTTCTTATTCTGTTCTAAGGATTAAAGAAGGGACTTTCGAAATTGTTGGGGATAAAAAGCCAGAGTAAGTCTTAGTAATTTCTTCCAATGAACTTGATTTAGATAAATTTGATTGGAAAGAATTTGAGCCGTTCAACTAGTGCTAGATGAAATTTAAAACTAAGCTAGATTCTGACATCATTGAATAGCAGTATACAAAAACCAAGGATAAAAAAATTACTTGGTTTTTTACTTGCTAGAAAAAGGTATTGAAAGTCTTTTTATGTTGGTTTATTGGTCTTGAGAATGGCTTCCCAATGGCTGCCAGGATCGACAACGATGAGATGCTTTTCTCCTTCTAAGTAATAGGTGTTTTCATAGGCAACAGGATTCACAGTTTTATGGATTTTCATACTAGCTCCAATCTCAAAGAATGTACTAAATTAAGTATAGCACAGTTGGGGAGAATAAGCATAAAAAGGAAATAATTCTAGAAAGAAGGATATGGTTTGGATAAGAAAAATAAGCCCCGAATGAGTTCGAGGCTTAGACTGCTTTAATTCCCTGCGTAATATTTTTGGATTCCCTTGATAATCCCTTCAACCAGTTTATCTTGGTAGTCACTACTGCGGATTTTTTGGTTTTCTTCTGGATTATCCATATATCCCATCTCTAGCAAAACAGCTGGTTTGGCTGTTTCGCGAAGAACAGCAAAGGTTGCTTGCAAGAGCCCAGCATCCCTAGCTCCAGTTTCAGCCAGTAGTGAAGAATGGATATCAGCTGCGAGACGATTACTTTCACTCATCCGTTCAGGATTGTTGTGCCAATCCTTGTTAATCTTGCTAGGGAAACCAGGTTCATCCTTGTAAGAATAGGTCTGGATACCTAGGTTAACGGTTGTATCATTTCCTTTTGCATTGAAATGAAGGCTAATGAAAAAGTCAGCATTGGTCTTGTTGACCATACGAGAACGCTCGGTAATGAAATCAACGTCTATATCACTATCTCGAGAGGTGAGAACGGTATAGCCGAGTCCTTCTAATCTCTTACGTAGCTTACGATAAACTTGTAGGTTCAATTCTTTTTCAGCTATGCCATAGTAATAAGCCCCGCGATCCTTACCACCGTGACCTGGATCGAGAAAGATAGTTTTAGAGTAATGTCCTTTTTGAAAACCTTGTGCTACTTCACGAACCCATTTTCCATTCCCTAGGAAGAGCTGGTTTTTACCATCCACAGCATAGGTACCTGTAACATAGACACCATCGTCCTTAAGATAGTACCAAGCTTGATAGTCTGAGTCATAAATCCATTCCTTATGGGCCATGTAGCCACCAGATTTAAGATAGTAGGAACCAATCCATTGTTTTTGAGCATAGCGTCCGCCAGATTTGAGGTAAAACCAACTAGAGTAGCCTTGGTCGTAGACCCATTCCTTATCTGCCATAGCTCCGCTGGATTTGAGGTAGTAATCGCCTTTCCAGACATTGGCCAACATTCTACCGTAGCCATCAAAAGCATACCACTTGCCATTGATTTGGCTCCATTGGTTGGATAAATATTTACCTGAACCATTGATATAGTACCAATTATTTCCCATTTGGTACCAAGTGTTTTCAAGCAAGTAGCCATGACTATCAAAGAAATAACCATCATAGAGAGTATCTATAAATTTGACCCCAGTTTGACTGTAAAACGTCCACTTGTTCCCCTCTTTTACCCAGCCAGTTTGTATAGGTTGATTAGGTTTGGTTTCCGTAGAAAGAGAAGGTTTGCTTTCTTGCTCACTTGAACTAGCTGTACTTGTCGAAGTTTCTGTACTAGCTTGAGAATTGCTGGCAGAAGTAGTTGTAGAACTACTAATATGGTTACTAATAGAATGACTCGTATCATCAGCCGAAACGACTTGACTGGATAAGCCAAGAACAGCCAAAGCTAAAAGTGTCAGTCCTTTGTGTGATTTCATATGAGATACCTTTCTAGAGAGATGAAAATTCAGTAATTATCGTAAAAAAAACTGTTCATATTACCATTATACACTAAAAAAGTTAGAAAATTACCAAAATATCAAATCTTTTCTTATTGAAAAAGAAGAAAGTATTTTCATTTTACTAACTTTTAACGCAGACAATATCAAAACAAAGTTAGATGAAGAACTATATAAATTTGTTGTTTTAGTGTGAATATTATTTTATCCTCCTTCCCAACAAACTGAATAAGCTTTAGAATCCTCTTTTTCTAGTTTTCATATTCTTAAAAAAGTGATAAAATGGTAGGAAGAATTGGAGAGTAGAGATGCCAAAAGAAGTGAATTTAACAGGCGATGAAGTTGTCGCTTTAACACAGAAATATTTATCGGAAGAAGATGTGGCTTTTGTCCATAAGGCCTTGGTTTACGCCGTTGAATGCCATAGTGGTCAATATCGCAAATCAGGTGAGCCTTATATCATTCACCCCATCCAAGTGGCAGGTATTTTAGCTAAGCTCAAGTTGGATGCTGTAACAGTAGCTTGTGGTTTCTTGCATGATGTGGTGGAAGATACTGATGCGACCTTGGACGATTTGGAAAGAGAGTTTGGTCCTGATGTGCGGGTAATCGTAGATGGGGTTACCAAGCTTGGTAAAGTTAAATACAAGTCTCACGAAGAGCAGTTGGCTGAAAACCACCGCAAGATGCTCATGGCCATGTCTGAGGACATCCGCGTTATCTTGGTCAAACTGTCTGACCGCTTGCACAATATGCGGACCCTGAAACACCTTCGAAAAGACAAGCAGGAGCGTATTTCCAAAGAAACAATGGAAATTTATGCCCCGCTTGCCCATCGTTTGGGGATTTCCAGTGTCAAATGGGAATTGGAAGACCTATCTTTCCGTTATCTCAATCCAACGGAGTTTTACAAGATTACCCATATGATGAAGGAAAAACGCAGAGAGCGTGAAGCCTTGGTGGATGAGGTGGTCACAAAATTAGAGGAATATACGACAGATCGTCATCTAAATGGAAAGATTTACGGTCGTCCCAAGCATATTTACTCGATTTTCCGCAAAATGCAGGATAAGAGAAAACGGTTTGAGGAAATCTATGACCTGATTGCCATTCGTTGTATTTTGGATACCCAAAGTGATGTTTATGCCATGCTGGGTTACGTGCATGAGCTTTGGAAACCCATGCCTGGTCGCTTTAAAGACTATATCGCTAACCGTAAGGCCAATGGTTACCAGTCTATCCATACGACTGTCTATGGGCCAAAAGGGCCGATTGAATTCCAGATTCGGACCAAGGCCATGCATGAGGTGGCTGAGTACGGGGTTGCGGCTCACTGGGCTTATAAGAAGGGCATCAAGGGGCAGGTTAACAGCAAGGAATCAGCCATTGGGATGAACTGGATCAAGGAGATGATGGAGCTCCAAGACCAGGCTGATGATGCCAAGGAATTTGTCGATTCAGTTAAGGAAAACTATCTGGCTGAGGAGATTTATGTCTTTACCCCAGATGGAGCTGTTCGTTCCCTTCCAAAAGATTCAGGACCGATTGACTTTGCCTACGAAATTCATACAAAAGTCGGGGAAAAAGCAACTGGTGCCAAGGTCAATGGCCGCATGGTTCCGCTGACAACTAAGCTCAAAACAGGGGATCAGGTTGAAATTGTCACTAACCCCAACTCCTTTGGGCCGAGCCGTGACTGGCTCAATATGGTTAAGACCAGCAAGGCGCGTAACAAGATTCGTCAGTTCTTTAAAAACCAAGATAAGGAATTGTCAGTCAACAAGGGTCGTGAAATGTTGATGGCCCAGTTCCAAGAAAATGGCTATGTGGCCAATAAATTCATGGACAAGCGTCATATGGACCAAGTCCTGCAAAAGACCAGCTACAAGACAGAAGAATCCCTCTTTGCGGCTATTGGTTTTGGAGAAATCGGTGCTATTACCGTCTTTAACCGTCTGACTGAAAAGGAACGCCGTGAGGAAGAGCGTGCCAAGGCCAAGGCGGAAGCAGAGGAACTTGTCAAAGGTGGCGAGATCAAGGTTGAAAATAAAGAAACCCTCAAGGTCAAGCATGAGGGTGGTGTGGTCATTGAAGGTGCCTCAGGACTCCTAGTGCGGATTGCCAAGTGTTGTAATCCAGTTCCTGGTGATGATATTGTTGGCTATATTACCAAGGGTCGTGGTGTAGCTATTCACCGTGTGGACTGTATGAACCTGCGTGCCCAAGAAAACTACGAGCAACGTCTCCTTGATGTGGAATGGGAAGACCAGTACTCTAGCTCAAATAAGGAGTATATGGCTCATATCGATATTTATGGCCTCAACCGTACAGGTCTCTTAAATGATGTTCTGCAAGTTCTTTCAAACACAACTAAGAATATCTCAACAGTCAACGCTCAACCAACCAAGGATATGAAATTTGCTAATATCCATGTGTCCTTCGGCATTGCCAACCTCTCGACGCTGACTACGGTTGTGGACAAGATCAAGAGCGTGCCAGAGGTTTATTCTGTCAAACGGACCAACGGCTAATTGTCCTAGCTCTTACTAGAAAGGCTATTATGAAAATCATTATCCAACGGGTTAAAAAAGCCCAAGTCAGTATCGAAGGTCAGGTTCAGGGAAAAATCAATCAGGGGCTCTTATTGCTGGTTGGTGTTGGACCAGAGGACCAAGAGGAAGATTTGGACTATGCTGTGAGAAAGCTTGTCAACATGCGGATTTTTTCAGACGCAGAAGGCAAGATGAACCTGTCTGTCAAAGATATTGAAGGAGAAATCCTCTCTATTTCTCAGTTTACCCTCTTTGCGGATACCAAGAAAGGCAATCGTCCAGCCTTTACAGGGGCAGCCAAGCCTGATATGGCATCAGACTTCTATGATGCATTCAATCAAAAATTAGCGCAAGAAGTATCCATTCAGACAGGCATCTTTGGAGCGGATATGCAGGTTGAGCTGGTCAATGACGGACCAGTCACCATTATCCTAGATACTAAAAATAGATAAGAAAACCAAGCCCAACCGGCTTGGTTTTTCTTATCTATCATAAAATACTCCAAAATGAAATCGGTTCTTGATAGGCTTTTGGGAAGTCTCTTTTCAGGCTTTGGCTTATGCGATAGGAGGGGATGAGGTGTCCTAGGATGAGGAGAGTTCCCTGAAGGAAAAGTGGGATACCACTTAAACATATCAAGGAGAGAATGATCAGGCTATCCCATAGGAGGATTTGTAAGGCAAAACGCCAGAATCTTGGTCTAATCTGGGAATAGAGGTGACTAAAGTGGTCACAAAGCTGGTTAGAAAGATAGGTCAATAGCACAGGATGAAAGAAAATGAGCCAACCGCTATAAATCAGAATCCAGTCCCAAGTAAGCCCCTCTTTAAATGTCAAAAATGCCAGCATGATTCCATCAATAACAAGGAGCTCAATGGTTTTGATAAAGATGATTTTTCTCATGCTAAAACCTCCTTTTCCTTAGAGGCACTCCCATAAAGAGATATGTTTGTTGTAAAAGTCTAGATAGTTTTCTCTTAGGTAGTCCGCCGTCATATAATATAAAGTAGAATGACAAGCAGTGACGATTGGCATAAGAGTGGGAAATCGCTGAGAACTAACGAAGGCTAAAAGGATAAAAAATAGAAAATCAATGGTGAGAACTCCTAAATAGTAGAAGCGAATCTTTTTATTGATTTGAGGATAAATCTCAGCGAATTGATGATTGAGTCGGACGACCAAGCGAAATAGCAGGAGTCCTTGAGCAAGGAGGAAAATAAAACCAGTGAGCAGGAGCCATTCTAAAGCTGTCTCAGGTCTAGTGCTAAAAAATGCAAATAGTAGCAAATCAATGACTACAATTGCTACAAAATGGATTCTAAAGAGTTTTTTCATAAGATGACCTCCCTCTTTTATCTAGCTTCATTCTACTCCAAAAGAATGGAAGTTACAACTAAAATGATAAAAAATTTTAGTAAGGAGATTCTATTAGATTTCTTTATTTGAGTTTCCTCCTATTGTTCCACTTCTTCATCATTCCAGACAAATAAAGCTCCGATTGCATTGAGGATATAAAAGATGTATTTTCCGATATTGGCGAAGTTTCCTTGAATGCCAGCCTTTGTCAGCTGAACGAAATTGTAAATCAACCAAAAGCCCCACTGAGTTGTTAGTTTCAATGCATTCAAAGCATTGGCAATGAGGGACAGTGCAAAGGCAATAGTTGTCACGTAGGCAAGGAGATTCATCTTTCCTCCATAGCCGATATAGTTGGTCACAAAGGCAAAGAGGAAGGAGATGATGGAAATGATGATGGCCGCCAATTTTACCTGTTTTTGGCTCATTTGGTTGGGTCTGCCTTCTTGCGAAGCTTCCCATTTTTTAATAGCAAAGGTATAAATGAGGAAGGTGACAGGATAGGTGATAATGGCCGCCTTATTTCCAAGGATATAATCAATGGTACCAGATAAAATCGTATTGACAATACCAAAGTAATTTCCCCATTTGCTTAATTTTCCCGTGAAACGAGTGGACAACATGGAAATCCCAACGTTGGTTACGGAAATCAATCCAAAGGGAACAAGAGCTGTCCATGGGCCCCAGTCTACGAATTTGTCGAGACGGGAGTTGAGGTAACCAGATGCAATCGCAATCCCAACGACCAGAGCAACTCCAAAGAGGTCAAACCATTTAGATGTCGCAAAAATTTTTAGTGATTTTTTCATAGGTTAAACTATCTTTCTTTTTTTTTTAACAAATATTCTACAACTAAATGAAAGCAAAATCAAATGATAAAAATAAAACCCTGAAAATCAAACTTTCAGGGTTGGTAGGGGACTTGAGAAATTAGTTGATTTTCTCGACATAGAGTTGTTTGGCAATGTCCATACCTACTTGTAAATCCTCGTCTTTACTAAGGATAGTGAAGGTATTGCTGAAGCCATCAAACTGCTGGACTTGGAGATGGTCACCGATGTGAAGTGAGTGCTTATCCAAATAATTGAGAATGTCAAAACTATCGTGCACACGAGTCAGGCGGTAGGCGCCAGCTTCCTTGATGTCAGCTAGTGGCAGGTTATTGATTTCAACTAAGAGTTCTCCCTTGGTAGGAATGGTTCCTCCGTGGGGGCAGGTTTTGGGGAATCCAAGTAGTTTATCCAGTCTTTCCACGAACAGGTCAGAGACAGTATGTTCCAAGACCTCAGCTTCCTCGTGAATCTGGTCACTTGTATAGTCTAAATGATGGACTAGAAAAACTTCAATCAAGCGGTGCTTACGATAGAGCTCAGAGACCAATTTGAGGCCGAGGTCAGTCAGTAGATAGCCACATTCCTTGTCCTTGAGAATGAGATTTTCACTCTTCATCCGTTTAATCATTTCAGTTACGGCAGGGGGAGAGACTTGCATACGAGCCGCAATTTCCTTGTTGGTAATTTTATGCAGGTCTATGCCAATTTCATAAATACATTTTAGATAGTCTTCTTTATTCGGGGTCATTCGCTTCCTCTTGTCTAATATCTTTATCTAGTATATCAAAAAAAGCTAGATTTCTCTAGCTGTGACTTTTTATGTTATACTTATTGCAAGAGAAAAAACGAGGAGATGAATATGACGAAAATAGCTCTTCTTTCAGATATTCATGGAAATACTACAGCCTTGGAGGCTGTTTTGGCAGATGCTCGGCAGCTAGGAGTGGATGAATACTGGCTTTTGGGAGACATTCTCATGCCAGGGACAGGACGTAGAAGGATTTTGGACTTGTTGGCTGATCTACCGATTACGGCTAGAGTTTTGGGAAACTGGGAAGACAGTCTTTGGCATGGTGTCCGCAAGGAATTGGATAGTACTCGTCCCAGTCAACGCTATCTCTTGCGCCAGTGCCAGTATGTTTTAGAGGAAATATCCCTAGAAGAAATTGAACTGCTCCACAATCAACCACTCCAGATTCATCGTCAGTTTGGTGATTTGACGGTAGGAATTAGCCATCATCTGCCTGATAAGAACTGGGGGAGAGAGTTGATTCATACTGGAGCGCAAGAGGATTTTGACCGCTTGGTGACCAATCCGCCTTGTGATATTGCTGTTTATGGTCATATTCACCAGCAGTTGCTTCGTTACGGGACAGGTGGGCAATTGATTGTCAATCCGGGTTCGATTGGCCAGCCTTTCTTTCTAGATGCCCAGTTGCGGAAGGACTTGCGGGCCCAGTATATGATTTTAGAGTTTGATGGCAAGGGCTTGGTAGATATGGACTTCCGACGGGTAGACTACGATGTGGCAGCTGAATTGCAACTGGCTAAAGATCTCAAACTTCCCTATTTTGAGGTTTATTATGAAAGTCTGGTCAATGGTATCCATCATACTCATCATCAGGAATTTTTGAGAGAATTGGCCCAGAAAGAGGGCTACGATAGGGAGTTAGATACCTGGTTGAAAAGTGGTAACGATTGACATTACAACTGAAAAGGGTATAATAAAAGAAAAAGAAGAGTAGAGGTAGGATAGCCTCGTAAAAGGAGAAGAGGATGCAAATTCCAAGTAGATTTACCATTGCGACTCATATGCTGATTATTATCGCTCTCAAGGGGAAAGAAAGCAAGGTGACCAGTGATTTTCTGGCTGCTAGTGTCGGGGTCAATCCTGTCATTATCAGAAAAACCTTGTCCCAGTTGAAGAAGGCAGAGTTGATTTCAGTAGCGCGAGGAACAGGGGGAACAGAGATTGTCAAGGATCTCAAGGACATTAGTCTCTTAGATGTTTATCAAGCGGTTGAGTGTCTTGGTAAGACAGGTCAACTCTTTAGTTTTCATGACAATCCAAATCCAAATTGCCCAGTCGGAGCTCATATTCATGATGTTTTGGATCAAAAATTGGAGAGAATCCAGCTGGCTATGGAGGCTGAGCTTGGTCAGACCAGTCTAGAGCAAGTCGTAGCTGATGCAGAGAGTCAAATGAAGGATTAAGAGGGATAGATGCCCTCTTTTTTACACCGGATAATTATGATAAAATGTAGTTATTAAAGGAGGAAGAAATGTATCTCGTTATAGGAATTGTATTAGCCTTTATAGTGTCATTTTGGAAAGATAACAGAAGTTTGTGGAATCCAGTATTATTTTTATTATCCCTCATTTCAAGTTATATTTCTCTATCCCACCTTTTTTATAAAAATGGGTATGAGAATGTTCAGTTAGCTTTTTATGTAGTTGCCTTTGTTTTACTCCCGTTTCTGATTTTTTTGAGTGGTATCTTTCTAATCTATAATGGTGTTATCCTGCTGAAGCGAGAGGGACGTTCAAAAGCCAATTATCTCTCAACGCTTTTTGGAATAGTCATTTTGGTATTTTTTCCCTTGATTTCATTTCGATTAGGAAATCGAAATGAATTATTTTATACACATCACTTTCTAAACATTTTATTTGTATTAATCGTTTATTCTTACTTTATTTTTGGTTTTGCTTTCGTGGGTTTTATGTTGTACTCTATTTTATATCTCTTTATTCCTAAGAAGAAGCATTATGATTTTATTATCATTCACGGTGCTGGTTTATTAGGCGGAGAAAAGGTAACACCTTTGCTAAAGAGGAGAATTGATAAGGCAGTAGAAGCTTACCACAAGTCTAAGAATTCTAACATAAAAATTATTGCCAGTGGTGGTCAAGGAGCAGATGAAAAGATTTCTGAAGCGCAGGCTATTTATAACTATATTTTAGAAGAGACAGATGTAAACAAGGAATCTGTTCTTCTTGAAGATAAGTCCAGAACAACCTATGAAAATTTATTGTTTTCAAAAGAAATTGGAGAACAATTGGTTGAAAATCCGTGTTTCCTCTTTGTTACAAATGACTATCATGTCTTTAGAACTAGTACCTATGCTCGTAAGCTAAATATGAAGGGAGATGGACTCGGATGTAGGACAGCCGGCTACTACATACCATCTGCTTTTATTCGGGAGTACGTGGCTCTATGTGTCAAAATGAAATGGCTCTTCCTTGCCTTTTATGTTCCGATATTAGCTATCATTTTACTAGCCTATAAAGGGGTTATTTGGTAGTTAGATTTTATTAAAAAAGACTTAGAATGTACATGAAAATATGTATTCTAGGTCTTTTTTTGTATTCATTTGATTTTTGAAAGGTATTATCTATTTTTCCAGGCTTGGTAACGGGTATCAATCAATAACTGGGTAAGGCGTCCCATAGTTTCCCTTTCTTCTGGAGTGAGGGATTGCGCTTGGACAAAGAGATGATGAATGTGTTCAATAACCTTGAAGGAAGACAAGTCATTGATGGAGCTAATGCCAGCATCAAGAATGGTGCCAAAGAAGAGGTCGAAGTAAAGCTGAAGTTCCTCATCAGGGACTGTGGACACCCATTCTTTGAAGGTCGTGTCGACTTGTTGGCTATCGCTATTGGTCTTATCCAGTTGGACAAAGTGTTTGTTCTCAATTTGCCAGCTAAAAGTATCATGCTGGGCGATACCACCTAAGGCAGTACTTTGAACGATGACTTGGCGGTCAGGAATTTCTAGCATCATACCGATAATAGAACCTTGTGGGATAAAGACCTTGGTTCTATCCATTATTCTTTGATAGCCCTCGCTTTGTGTCAGTTCTTTGTGGAGACCAGGCGCATCAAAGGTATAAACTGCTGTGATCTGATTTTGCAAGCTTTGCTCAATTTGACTAGCAGCATAGATGGCTAGATTTCCTCCCTTGGAATGCCCAGCCAGAATGACCTTTTGCTTAGGATGATGGGCAAAAAAGTTCTTTAAATAGGAGAGGGCGTGCTTTTGAGCAGGAATTTCCTTCATATAAGTCAGGTGGAAATCTTCCTTCCAGCCAATGATACTGTCATCAGTCCCACGAAAGACAATCAGATAGGTGTCGAGAGTGAGGCGGTAGGTCATAGCCGCAAATTGCTTTTGCAGTTCAGTGTCGATGTCGTTGATAAAATGGGAGAGTTTGCAATTCTTGAAGCGTTTGTGTTGAGCCAATTCATCTAACAACTGGAGCCGATTTTTATTGGTCAACATGTTCGATTCTCTTGGAACCTGAGATGCTAGGTCTAAAAGTCGCTGAGGAGTTGTGGAGACCAGATTATCAAAGGAGAGGTAGGTGGTTTCTGTTAAGGATAGAATGTCTAATTCATTCAAAGGTAGGTCGTAAAAGGAATCATGTGCGACATCTTTCAGATAGTCAAAAATATTGGCCATAAGAGCTCCTTTCTTTTTAATTATCTTATCACAATTCCATAGAATTTACTAGTTAGTTTGTATGGTCTCTACATACCAATCTATAATGATATGATTCAGATACATAGAAGACAGTTTGCTTTTATTTCAAACCTCTAAACATACTTGTTTGTATCTGTTTGTCGTCAATCCCATTCTCTTTTAAGAAATTTTTCATCTCATTTATATCATCAGGTTGGCCGGTTAAGAGATAAATAGCTTGGTTGCCGTATTTCACAACCGCATTTTTTAAAAATGCTTGGCTTTGAGAAGAGTTTTCGCTAGTTTTATAAGTTAGATTCGGATTATTCTTACTAAGCTCTCTTAACTCATTATCAAAAATGTTTACTCCTTTGTCTAAATGATTAAGAATGATGGAGCGCTTACCAGCCCACTCTTTCACAACTGGACGTAGAGTAGAAATACCGACATCAGAGGCAAAACAAACCAGTGCTTGGTCATTGTCTTTAACAGATAAAGATGACTCCAGCCACCTCATTTCAATTTTACTACCAGCTGGTAAATGTGTTAAGGTTTCCTTAAACACGCTACCACTATTATGGGTTACAATAAGAATTTCATCCTCATCAGGAGTGGAAGCAAGGGTTAGCCATCGGCTAGCCTGATTTTCCTTTACTGGACTTTTGTCTGGACCAAACGCACTGTCAGGAAGCTTAAACTGAGCAAAGGAGCCAGCTTTCCATATTTGATTTTTTGGTTTTGTGATGTGAACTAAATACAAATCTCCGCTGGGATTTTCAATGGATTTTATCGATAAAGTTTGACTTCGTCCAAGATAGGTAATGATTCCCCAAGATATAAAGCCGAGTACTCCAAGTGTAGTTAGAATAATTATGAACATTTTTTTCCCTCGTTTCATTTTTAACTCCTATAGTGTAGTAATTTTTCATGAATGAATAATATTTTTTTTCATTCAATAATTTCCAAAAAATAAAGAAAAGATTTCTTTATTTAAGTATTCCTTTAATGAAGTTGGTTGCTAGTATTTCTACAGTTTTGCTAATATCTGGAAAATCGTTTTCTGTGATATGCATATCCATGTAGTAAAATAGGTTGTAAACTTGTAAAATATCTTGAATTTTTTCTGGAGAATGGCCTTCAGCCTGTAAACGATGAGTAAAGGTTTTCACGAGAAATTGATGAAATGGATTCGTGACTTTCCCTTCTTCTGAGGAATAGTAGCTATGCAACTCAACTGCTATGGCAGGATTGTACCATTCTGCAAGGATTTTATTGGAAGAAACGAGTGCTCTGGATTGAGCAAAGAGTTGACTAATAAGATCAATCATATCAATTTCCCAATCCAGTTCTTCGATCATAGTTTGGCGAACACGGTTGTTTTCATCAATATAGATATCTAGAAAAATAGCTTCTTTACTTTCGTAATAGTTATAAAAAGATCCGACTGCCATATGAGCTTGTCTAGCAATTTCTGAAATTCCTGTCGCCTTGTATCCTTTTTTTGAAAAAACTTCATAAGCTGCGGATTTCAAAGCCTGTTTTTTGTCCAATTTGATTCACCTCTTTTCTGAATGAATATTAAATCTCGTTCATTCATATCTTAACAAATCTTTTTCAGATTGTCAATCTGAAAGCTAGAGCTTTTTACGGATACCACTCGATAAGGAGCTTTTCAATGTTAGAAGAGTATAGAGTGTCGTTTTAACTACACTCAAGGTTTGGAAGAATAGAGATAAATTTTGGTTAAGGGGATGGATAAAAGAACTGAAATAAAGGTTGAAAAAATTAAAAATAAAAGGGTAGGGCTGGCACTATGTCTGAAAATAAGGTATGATATCAATGGGGTTATTCACTATCTGTTTTTGAGCTGTTGTGACAAGGAAATGTCAAAAAAGTATTAGATACTAAACCCTCTATTTATACTAAAGGATTTAAGACTCATAAAATTAGCAAAGGAGGAGCGCATGCACAAGATTTTACTAGTAGAAGATGATCAGGTTATTCGTCAACAGGTCGGGAAAATGCTATCTGAATGGGGATTTGAAGTGGTCTTGGTAGAAGACTTTATGGAAGTTTTGAGTCTTTTTGTCCAGTCGGAACCTCATTTGGTCCTTATGGATATTGGCTTGCCCTTGTTTAATGGCTATCACTGGTGCCAGGAGATTCGCAAGATTTCCAAGGTGCCGATTATGTTTCTGTCTTCCAGAGACCAGGCTATGGATATTGTTATGGCAATCAATATGGGGGCGGATGATTTTGTGACCAAGCCTTTTGACCAGCAGGTTCTTTTAGCCAAGGTTCAGGGCTTGTTGCGCCGTTCCTATGAGTTTGGGCGTGACGAGAGTTTACTAGAATATGCTGGTGTTATCCTCAATACCAAATCCATGGATTTACATTATCAAGGACAAGTCTTGAATTTGACCAAGAATGAATTCCAGATTTTACGTGTTTTGTTTGAGCATGCGGGCAATATCGTAGCGCGTGACGACCTGATGCGTGAACTTTGGAACAGTGACTTTTTCATTGATGATAATACCCTCTCTGTCAATGTGGCTCGTTTGCGTAAAAAATTGGAAGAGCAGGGCTTGGTAGGATTTATCGAGACCAAGAAAGGGATAGGGTACGGACTGAAGCATGCTTGATTGGAAACAATTTTTTCTAGCCTATCTGCGCTCCCGTAGTCGTCTGTTTGTCTATCTGCTTTCTTTGGCATTTCTGGTTTTGCTCTTTCAGTTTTTATTTGCCAGTTTGGGAATTTACTTTCTCTACTTTTTCCTCTTGTGCTGCTTTGTAACCATCTTATTTTTCACTTGGGACATATTGGTGGAGATGCAGGTCTATCGCAAGGAACTTCTCTACGGAGAGAGGGAAGCCAAATCTCCTTTAGAAATAGCTTTAGCAGAAAAATTAGAAGCGCGTGAGATGGAACTCTATCAGCAAAGGTCAGATGCCGAAAGAAAACTGACGGATTTGCTGGATTACTATACCTTGTGGGTCCATCAGATTAAGACCCCCATTGCAGCCAGTCAGCTCTTAGTTGCAGAAGTAGCCGACCGACAACTGAAGCAGCAATTAGAACAGGAAATTTTCAAGATTGACTCCTATACTAATCTAGTTTTACAGTACCTGCGTTTAGAAAGTTTCCATGATGATTTGGTCTTAAAGCAGGTTCAAATTGAGGATTTGGTCAAGGAAATAATTCGTAAATACGCTCTTTTCTTTATTCAAAAAGGACTAAATGTCAATCTACATGACCTTGATAAAGAAATCGTGACGGATAAGAAGTGGCTGCTAGTTGTCATTGAGCAAATTATTTCAAACAGTCTCAAGTACACCAAGGAAGGTGGTCTGGAGATTTATATGGAAGGGCAAGAACTCTGTATCAAGGATACAGGAATAGGGATAAAAA
Source organism: Streptococcus sp. CF7_Ac1-12 (assembly GCF_024295905.1). Taxonomy (GTDB): domain Bacteria; phylum Bacillota; class Bacilli; order Lactobacillales; family Streptococcaceae; genus Streptococcus; species Streptococcus mitis_AP. The sequence continues at coordinate 69,014 of NZ_JANCPG010000006.1, forward strand.
ACAGTGATGTCCTCCGAGTCTTTGAACGTGGATTTTCAGGATATAATGGCCGCCTAACCCAGCAGTCATCTGGACTTGGACTTTACCTATCTAAGAAAATTTCTGAAGAACTGGGGCACCAGATTCGTATCGAGTCTGAGGTCGGAAAAGGAACGATAGTACGGATTCAGTTTGCTGACATGAATCTAATAATTGAGTGAGCATAGACGAAAAGAGACTGGGGGAAAACCATTTTTTACAGGGATTGAGTTTTTACACAATCTCTTTTTCCTATATTTCAGGATATTTGAAAATTGTATTTTAGAAAAATAATAATAGAGTTCTTGATACGGGATATAGTATAAATACTGGTTCAAAGTGAAGTTTTGTATGCTTTATACTTTTGTTGAGTATAAAATCTATAAACTAAGGGTGAATTACAAAAATTAATTTGAGATGAAGTGAATTGTAGACTTGGGAAATGTCTCCTATTCGATTTCAGAATGAATCGTTGATACAGGATTAAAAGAACTACAGCTTTCTTTTTATTTTGAATGAGATAGGTGTATATAGATTTGTGTAACTGGTGTAGAACTGTTTCCAAGAATTTATTGAATGTATCGAATACACACATTCTATTGATTTTGAACCAGTTTTTAATTTCTAAATGTTATAATAGTTTTATCAAGTAAAAGGAGACTGCCATGATTGGAGACAATATAAAATTCTTACGAAAATCACATAATCTGATATAACCAGAATTTTCACGGATTGTGGGTGTGTCACGAAATAGCCTAAATCGTTAGAAAAACTGAAAAAGCTTACTTTCAATAGAAGTATTGGAAATATTCATTTTACATCTATCAAAGAAACATGGGATAGACCTATATTTTACAAAATAGCAAATTATATTTTGAATGATAGTAAAAACTGCAGTACTTGTGTGATTTACAATTATTGCACTCAATGTCCGAGTATCGCACTATCTGAAATAGGGAATAGTAGAGATTGTTCTGCGATATGTAAAAAAACGCATTAGCAAGGAGTATCGTATATGCTACCATATCTTAAAACTATTAGATGGTATCTCTTCTTTAATTTTCTTTTTGGTGTAGTATCGAATATCTGCACAGCTTTGTTACCGTATTTCACGCAGGCATTAATCAAAGGGGATTATCAAGTAGCTCTATATGGTTACTCTATGTCAGTGGCAGGCTATTTGAGTTGTAACTATATCCAAATGATACTTGATTGGAAGCAGGGAATTATCTTTTCGACTACTTTGAAAAATGAGTGGTTTCGTTCACTTCTGGGACTCAGTCACCACGATTTCAAGCAGAAAACAGTAGCAGAGTATATTTCCTATCAATCTAATGACCTAGATTCGTTGGAAAAGGATTACCTTCCTCCATTGATGAGTTTTATCAAACAAATTTTACGTATCATCATTTACGCTTTCATTATTAGCAGAACAATTAATCCTATTGTATCACTGATTTTAATCTTTTCTACTGGAATTAGTATTCAAATTCCTAAAATCGTTGGGAAGTTGACCGCTAATCGTAGACAGGTTTACTTGAAAAAACAAGGAGATTACTATCGAACTTTGGAGGATTTGCTCATGGGACATCATTTGGTAAATAAACTAACTATGTCGCATTTTTTGAATCAACAAAAGAGTTCTCTAAAGAATTTGCAGGATAAGTATTTTAAGTATGGTTTGACAAAAATTACAGGCATCTTATTGACAGGTGTTTCTTTTGAATTCATTAGTCTTGTTCTGTTTATTTATTTAGCCTACTCTCTATCTCACCAGCAACTCGGTATTCCTGAGGTGGTGGCGAGTTTCGGATATATTAATGCTTTTTCTGAACCAATACAGGAAATCCTTTATGATTTACAAATGTTAGAGTCCGTAAAGCCTGTAATCAAGAGTTTTCAAAACATTGTTGGGAGACCCGTTTCAGTTCAAGCACCTCAACATTCTTTTGATACGATTACTTTGAAAAACATTTCCAAACAACTGGGAGAATCAAAATTGATAATTACTTCCGCTACGATTCAAAAAGGGGATAAAATTGCGCTTATTGGTAAGAATGGTTCTGGAAAAAGTAGTCTTCTCAACATTTTAAATGGAACAGATGAAGATTTTGAAGGACAAATTGTGCTAGATGGGCTTGTTTTGGACCATCTTTGGGGAAGATTCGGTATGATTCTGCAACAAGAACATACATTTATTTCGAGTTATGAAAATAATGTAACACTATTCAATAGTTTCAATGAAAAATTCAGAGAAGAAGATTTTGAAAAAATTCCACCACAATCCCTGTCAGGTGGTCAGCAACAACGAATGTATTTAAATCGTGAGAAAAATCGTAAAAATCCATTGCTTATCCTAGACGAACCTTTCTCTGCCTTGGATACTAATCAGTTTAAAATGGAATTGGAAAGAGTTCTGGAACTACCAAGTGCCGTCATTGTTACTTTACATCGCCAAAACGAATTATTAAGTAAGTTTGACCAAGTTTGGGAAATTAAGAATGGAGAACTTGTAATTTTGAAATAGCTAAATTATAAAGAATAAAACGCATAGTATCAAGGTTCAGGAGATACCGTTTTTCCTTCTTCGGATAAGGAAACAAAAATTTCTTGCTTCATCTATCTATTCAATTGATAGATTTCGTCAGAGAAAAACTGTAAAATTTTTGATATAATATAAAGGATGGACTGACGGATACTTAAAAGATAATTTTCAAAAGAATAACAGGTGAGAAGAAAAATATGTAAGATTGGACAGAAGTCTCTCTACCATCATCCATGCAGAAACAAGATTATATAAAATAAAAGGAGTAACCAATGAACGGAAATTATTCAACACGGGAATACCGTGAGAAATTATACGATGACCTTCATGTTCGATTGAGAGATACAGCGATTTTGATGTGTGCAATTTTTATTGCCTCTATCGGTCTAAATATGAATTCAACAGCTGTTATTATTGGAGCCATGTTAATTTCACCTCTCATGACACCGATTGTTGGACTGGGATTCGGTTTAGCTATTTTTGATACGCGTTTAATCAAGCAATCTCTAGAGGTTTTATTGACTCAAGTGTTGGTCAGTTTGCTTGTCTCGACTCTGTATTTCTGGATTTCTCCCTTGTCTTATGCAAGTAGCGAGTTGATCGCACGAACCTCTCCAACCATTTGGGATGTTCTCATTGCTATTGCTGGTGGGATTGCTGGTGTGATCGGTTCAAGGAAAAGAGTTAGAAAAACCAACAACACCAAGTCTTGAAGCTTTTTGGGATTTACGGCAAAATTTCTTTGCTTGTTTTCTTTCCTTTTTCTGGTTGGGATCGTTATGGATGGCACTAAACACATTATGGGAAAAGGTTGAGAAAATTTCCTCAGAAATTATTTGGTGGAATTTGTTTCTACTCTTGGAGCGGCAGGAGTTCTCTTTGGAGAATTTCATGCCATCCAAGATACCAGTCTGAATGATGTGGTGGACCGGATCTATATAAATGTCAAGGATTTACCGTTTCAGTCCTTGGGAGCTTTAGCTAATATCCTGTCTGATGTTAAGAAGGGACTGATTCAAGACAGTCATATCTGGTCTTTCTTCCAGTCATTTTTCAAACAATATCAGTTGATAATCAGCTTAAATCAGATCTATCAGTTTGTCTATCTTTCTCTGATGGAGATCATGTCCTATCTTCACTTTGATTATTGGAAAAAACGGCTCGGTCAGGAGCTAGTATGAATAAGGAGAACAAATGAGACGTTTAAAAATGTTATGGCATATTATACAGGTTACGGGTTTTACTCGGTTTGCTCTGAGTTTTGTGACCTTTGTTTTTGGGTCAGGAGGCGTGCTTTTCCTAGTTGAACCTGCTATCACAAATTACGGAGACGGTCTTTGGTATGCTTTTGTGACTTCGACGACTGTCGGCTACGGGGATCTCCTAGCTGTGACCATGATTGGAAGGATTACCAGTGTCTTCTTGACGATTTATGGGCTCATATTTTTTGGCTGTTTATCAGCTGTTATTATTAATTATTATACCGATTTAAATAAGGAAAGAGGAGAGGACAAATGACTGCCAATTATTCAACACGGGAATACCGTGAGAAATTATACGATGACCTTCATGTTCGATTGAGAGATACAGCGATTTTGATGTGTGCAATTTTTATTGCCTCTATCGGTCTAAATATGAATTCAACAGCTGTTATTATTGGAGCCATGTTAATTTCACCTCTCATGACACCGATTGTTGGACTGGGATTCGGTTTAGCTATTTTTGATACGCGTTTAATCAAGCAAGCTCTAGGGGTTTTACTTACTCAAGTATTGGTCAGTTTACTTGTATCGACTCTGTATTTCTGGATTTCTCCCTTATCTTATGAAAGTAGCGAATTGATTGCACGAACCTCTCCAACCATTTGGGATGTTCTCATTGCTATTGCTGGTGGGATAGCAGGCGTAATTGGATCAAGGAAAAAAGAAGCAAACAATATCGTGCCAGGAGTAGCCATTGCAACAGCTCTGATGCCACCTATCTGTACTGCAGGTTACGGTTTAGCTAATGGGAATGTACGATTTTTATTGGGGGCTCTCTATCTTTTCTTGATCAACTGTGTCTTTATCATGCTAGCCAACATTGTTGGAACAAGAATTTTGATGAGAAAATCTCCTTTAACTTCATTTAAAGAGCTGAGCATTAAAATGAGAATTGGCTTGATTTCTTTGATTGTATTGTTGATTCTTCCAGCTAGCTATTCGGCAGTTACTCTGACAATAGAACAAGCGCGCAAAGAAGGGATCAAACAGTTTGTAGGAAAAGAGTTCGCCAATTATACGGTTATTAATCAAGTCTACAAGTCAAGTAACAATGAATTGGTCTTGACGGTTGTTGGAGATCCGATTTCAGAAGACGAATTAGAAACGCTCCACCAAAAACAAGCCTCTTACGGTATTCAATCTGTTCAATTGAAAGTCAATCAAGTTCATAATTCGACAAAATTAGACAGTGATACGACCAAGGAATTTTATGAAACCATTAACAAGTATATCGATCAAAAACTCTCTGAAAAAGATCCACAAAAAGATCTCGTAAAAGAAGTAAAAGAAAATGAAGCAGACAAGGAATGAGGATATTGACCTTATCCAACTCATGAAAGCAAATCTTGTGTGGTAGTTTGACCAATCACTACTAGCTCAGGTTAAATAAAATATAAAAAAGCAACAGCTGAAATAGTTGTTGCTTTTTAGCTAGCTAGGATTTTATCCCAGGTTTTGTCTCTTATTTCTCAACGCGTGATTTGTTAGCGATATCAGCAAGGATAGCTTGAACAAAATCATCAACTGAGACAGTTTGTGTTTCTTTTTGGCCATAGCGGCGAACGTTAACAGTTCCGTCTTCCATTTCCTTGTCCCCAACGATCAATTGGTAAGGAATCTTGCTGGTTTGTGAAGCACGGATTTTGAACTGCATTTTTTCATTGCGCTCATCGACATCTGCACGGACACCGCGGTCACGGAGTTTCTTAGCCACTTCCCAAGCGTAGTCCACATGTTTTTCGTTAGAAACTGGAATGAGGGTTACTTGGTGTGGTGCTAGCCATGTTGGGAAGGCACCCTTGTAGTTCTCAATCAAAATAGCTGTGAAGCGTTCCATAGTTGAGATAACCCCACGGTGGATCATAACTGGACGGTGCTCTTCGCCATCAGCTCCGATGTATTTAAGGTCGAAGCGTTCTGGAAGCAAGAAGTCAAGTTGGATAGTTGAAAGGGTTTCTTCTTTACCAAGGGCGGTCTTAACTTGGATATCCAATTTTGGTCCGTAGAAGGCTGCTTCACCTTCGGCTTCAAAGTAGTCAACGCCCATTTCATCAAGAGCTGCACGAAGCATGGTTTGGGCATTTTCCCACATCTCATCGTTGTCAAAGTACTTGTGAGTATCTTGAGGGTCGCGAAGAGAGAGACGGAAGCGGTATTCAGTCAAGTTGAAATCTTCATAAACATCGATAATCAACTGAAGGGCACGTTGGAATTCTTCTTGGATTTGTTCTGGAGTAACGAAAAGGTGACCGTCGTTGAGTGACATCTCACGCACACGTTGAAGACCAGTGAGGGCACCTGATTTTTCATAACGGTGCATCATACCGATTTCAGCGATACGGATTGGCAATTCACGGTAAGAGTGAACATGGTGTTTAAAGACTTGGATGTGGTGTGGGCAGTTCATTGGACGAAGGACAAATTCTTCCCCGTCACCCATGTCCATAGTTGGGAACATATCTTCTTGGTAATGATCCCAGTGACCGGAAGTTTTGTAAAGCTCAACAGAAGCAAGTGGTGGAGTGTAAACGTGTTGGTAGCCAGAAGCCAACTCCTTGTCGACAATGTAGCGTTCCAATTCACGACGGATAGTCGCACCATTTGGTAACCAGAATGGAAGCCCTTGACCAACCTCTTGAGAAATCATGAAGAGATCAAGTTCTTTACCAAGTTTGCGGTGATCACGTTCCTTAGCTTCTTCACGCATTTGGAGGTAGTTTTTCAAGTCTTTCTTGTCAAACCAAGCTGTACCGTAGATACGTTGCATCATAGCGTTGTCGCTATTTCCACGCCAGTAAGCACCGGCTACATGGAGAAGGTGGAAGATTTGGATGCGGCCTGTTGATGGGACGTGAGGGCCACGGCAAAGGTCTACATATTCACCCTGACGATAGATAGTCAAACCGCCTTCGTCTTCTGAGTGTTCTTCAATCAATTCCAACTTGTAAGGGTCGTTCTTGAAGATTTCACGTGCCTCGTCTTTAGTAACTTCTTCACGGATTGATGGGAAGTTTTCTTTGACGATTTTGTGCATTTCTTCTTCGATACGAGGAAGGTCTTCGTTAGAGATTTGACCAGCAGTATTGTCAGTATCGTAGTAGAAACCATCTTCGATGGCTGGACCAACTCCCAAGTGAATGTCTGGGAACAGACGACGAGCTGCTTGGGCGAACAAGTGAGCAGCTGAGTGACGCAAGATTGGAAGGGCATCTTCGTGATCAGGTGTCACGATTTCGATGCTTCCATCTTCAGTGATAGCACGAGTAGTGTCGATGAGTTTGCCGTTGAATTTACCAGCCAAGGCTTTTTTAGCTAGGGAATTGCTGATAGATTGGGCAATTTCAAAAGTAGTAACGCCAGATTCGAATTCACGAACAGCGCCATCTGGGAAAGTAATGTTAATCATGATGTTCTCCTTAAACATTTATTCTTTTTTTTGTTGGACAATTTTAAGAGCCGAGCGACCTCTTTCATAGTCTGATTTTCTGATTGACTACCATCTGTCAAGAGACTAGAATATCCTAATTCCATTGCTTCTTTACGAACCATTTGGGCAAAAAGAATGTCTCGTTGCATCCAGTTTTCAAAAGCTTTATCAGGGTTAGTTGTTCCCTCTAAGACATAAGGAACCCATTCTCTCTGTCTATAATGTTTTTTCTGAAAATCAGCTGTCGGAGTCAAGCATAGATAGGAAGAAGTTGGATATTCAAGCTCCTTAACCAAGTGAGGCAACAGTCCTGCTCCCTCCACCAAGAGAGGTCTGTTTTGATTTTTTATCAAGTAAGATTTTACATAAGGGAAAATCTCCTCATAGCAGTGCCATTCTTCATCCGCCATCTCTTCTGGATTTCTCATCCAGATTTGTTCCGGACTTCTATCCTGTCTAAGAAGGCAAATTGGTTGTGAGTCTGCACTTGCTTGAGTCATCATCTCGTCTACCAAATCATCGAGTTTGATATGACGTAGCTGGTATTGTCTAGCAAGAAGTGAGGCAATTGTTGACTTTCCACTACAAGGCGATCCACCAATCATATAAAGCACCATTCTTCCTCCTTCTGAAAAACAAAAAGCGACATCCCCGAAAGGACGTCGCAACGTGGTTCCACCTTCATTTATGTTCCTCAAAAAAGAGGGACACCTCTGATTGGCTCTAACGTGGCCACCGTTTTATGTTTTCATAAAAAACTCAAGAGTAGTATCAGTTTAGGCTCTCTATGCGTTTCCAGCAACCACGCACTCTCTAGTAGAAAGGGACTAAGTGACTTGTCTCTATGGATTATTATAGCATGATTGTGAAAATTTTCAAGATTTTTGTAGAATTTTTTGAATTTCCTTGTTAGAAAGGTGTTGGCAATCAGATATGGTAATATTAGAAGAAGTTGATACTCTTAATGATGCTAGTGAAGCAAAGAGAAAGAAAGTAAATCTGTTGACAAAGAAGTTAGTTATTGGTAGAATAGTGATTGTCGTAAAGACAAATAACTTCTTCTTGGTTGCAGGCCTGCCAACCTGTCACTCGGATGAAGCCAAATAAAAAGGAGAAACATCATGGCAATCTCAAAAGAGAAAAAAAATGAAATCATCGCACAATATGCACGTCACGAAGGTGATACAGGTTCAGTAGAGGTTCAAGTTGCTGTCCTTACTTGGGAAATCAACCACCTTAACGAACACATCAAACAACACAAAAAAGACCACGCTACTTACCGTGGATTGATGAAAAAAATCGGTCGCCGTCGTAACTTGCTTGCATACTTGCGTAAAAACGACGTTAACCGTTACCGTGAGTTGATCAACTCTCTAGGACTTCGTCGTTAATTCAAGATACAAAGGCCGTCAAAAGCACAAAGCAAAAATAGGAAAATTGACGAAGAAACTTCAGTTTCTAGGAGATTTTATCTTTTTTGCCAAGTGCTTAGGCCGTGTTCAATTGAGCATATCTTGATAATGAAGCTACTCTAAATTGGGTAGCTTTTTTACTTTTGTCAACTTACCTTGGTATACTCAAGTATAATCTTCGGTTACGGTTCCTAGCACTGTAAGGTAAAATAAACCAGATATTCTCCCTTCGGGGAGATTTTTTTGTTTCACTAAAAATTTTGTACAACCTTCGCCTCGTCGCCTAGTCTATAAACGGTTTATCCAGCAAGAATCATGATGCTAAGGGCGTAAGAAATCCGTATGAAAATAGGGAAATGACACAGTGTTCGATGAACACAAGGAGTTTCATCTTTTTCACTAGGATTTTAGCCCGGGCTCAAATCAGCTCTCTGATTTTCAGAGGGCTTTTTTATTGAGTTTTATCGGTCACAATTTTGGAGACTACAAAAACCTTGAAGCTCGCCATTAGCAAATTGGTTTGGTTTTATCGGTCACAATTTTGGAGACTACAAAAACCTCAAATGGTATCAGCTAATTACACCATAAGGGTGCGCAGCTACTCGGCTTTAAATGCCGAGTAGCTGTCTGCAAGCTCCTTCGGAGAGCCCACACTTTACGAAGTAAAGTATAGTATGTTATACTCTACATGGAAGTAGTCACTGAATTCCAGTTAGAAATTACTTTGTAACTACGTTTTGAGGAGGAGTAAAATGCTTTCCTATGTTCGACATTACCCACTAGCGATAGCTAAATTAATGTGTCTGTGCTCTCCTAAAATCTGCTGATTTATTACTGACCAATACAGGAGGTTTTTTATGGGACAGACAATCATATCTGCTATTGGTGTTTATATTTCCACCAGTATCGATTATTTAATTATTTTATTTATTTTATTTGCACAGCTATCACAGAATAAACAAAAATGGCATATTTATGCGGGGCAATATCTAGGCACAGGCTTACTTGTAGGGGCGAGTTTAGTTGCTGCTTATGTCGTTAATTTCGTGCCTGAAGAATGGATGGTTGGATTGCTTGGTTTAATCCCTATCTATTTAGGGATTCGCTTTGCAATTGTTGGAGAAGGTGAGGAGGAAGAGGAAGAAGAGGAAGAAATTATTGAAAGATTAGAACAAAGCAAGGCAAATCAACTGTTTTGGACAGTTACATTGCTAACAATTGCGTCTGGCGGAGATAATTTAGGTATCTATATACCTTATTTTGCTTCGTTAGATTGGTCACAGACCCTCGTGGCCTTGCTTGTGTTTGTAATCGGCATAATTATCTTATGCGAGATTAGTCGGGTGTTATCCTCTATTCCGTTAATATTCGAGACAATTGAAAAATACGAGCGAATCATTGTGCCCTTAGTATTCATTGTACTTGGACTATACATCATGTATGAAAATGGCACGATAGAGACTTTTCTGATCGTGTAGATTTTTTTGTTTCACTAGGATTTTAGTCCGAGCTCAAATCAGCTCTCTGACTTCAGAGGGCTTTTTATGTTGTCATCTTACCTTGCTATGCTTAAGCATTATCTTTGCTTATGCTTCCTGGCACTGTATGGAAAAATCAACCATAATTTTTCTGATTTTAATTGTATTTTTTCTATAGCTTGTTACACAGTTGAAAATATGGTATACTTTTTCATGAGAATTTTCTAAATTTTTAAGATTCTATCAAAGGAGGTTTGCATGCTTTCCAAATTTTCTGGAAGCCGACAAGACCAGCAATTTGTGTTACTTTTAGTTATTTTGCTAGGTATTTTAGGGATTTCTCTCTTTCTAGCAGTTTCAATGGGATCTGTTGCAATTGATCTAGGAGATACCTATCGGATTGTTTTGAGCAGGTTGGGATTTCCTCTTGAGATAGGAGAGGTTTCCAAGTCTACTCTTGCCATTGTATGGAACATGAGATTCCCCCGAGTATTGTTAGGTTTGATAGTGGGGGCTGGTCTTTCTATGTGTGGTAGCGTGATGCAGTCTACAGTGAACAATCCCATCGCAGAGCCTTATGTTTTAGGAATATCTGCGGGTGCAACTCTAGGGGCAACTTTGAGCATCATTCTTGGTTTAAAAGTGATGATTAGCCTTGGAGCTTTTCTTGGAGCTATTTTGGCAACAATTTCTGTCCTCATCATTGCCTCTATGCAGGGAAGGATGACGACTTCTAGTCTGATTTTATCAGGAACGGTGGTCAATGCTCTCTTTCTGGCTTTTTCAAACTTTATTATCTCAGTTGGTGCTAATGCGGACAGTGTGATGACCATTAAGTTTTGGACCATGGGCTCGCTTGCTGGGACTACCTGGGCAGACTTGGTCCTGCCAACTATAATAGTAGGAATGGCCTTTCTATTTTTCTCTACTCAGTATCGTGTTTTCAATGCGATGATGATGGGAGATGAGGCTGCTTTAACTTTGGGGATTCCCTTACGCTTTTATTGGTATCTTTATGTGACCATGGTGGCTGTGCTGACAGCAGTCTTAGTGGCAACCTGTGGGATTATTGGATTTGTCGGTCTGATTACTCCACATTTAGCTCGAGGGTTAGTAGGAACGAATTACAAGAGGCTTTTTCCTGTTGCAACCTTGATGGGTTCCCTCTTTGTCATCTGGGCAGACGTACTCTCTCGTATCATCATTCCAAACGCAGAGCTTCCTATTGGTATTTTCACAGCCTTAGTAGGTGCTCCCTTCTTTATCTATATTGTTGGAGGTAGGCGAAGGGAGGTGAGGGTCTGATATGGACTTGATTTGTCAGGATATCCATTTTGGACTAGGAGAGAAAAAAATCCTCAAAGGAGTCTCTCTTAAGGTTGAGGGGAATCAATTTCACACGATATTAGGACCAAATGGAAGCGGAAAAACCAGCTTGCTTAAACTCCTCTATCGTCAGGAAAAGGCGGACAAAGGCTTGATAAGCCTAGATGGAAAGCCGCTGGATCATTGGTCACTCAAAGAAACAGCCAAGCAAATGGCAGTTGTGACCCAGTTTAACCAACTGCAGTTTGATTGTACAGTTGAAGAAATCGTCTTGCTGGGAAGAACTCCCCACCTCTCTTTTTTACAGAAGGAAAGGGAAAGGGATTTTACTCTCGTTCAAGATGCCCTCGTTAAGGTGGATATGCTCGAGAAGAAAACTCGTCTCTATTCGTCTCTGTCAGGGGGAGAGAAACAGCGAGTTTTGTTAGCCCGAGCCTTGGCGCAAGAACCGACTCTCTTGCTCCTGGACGAACCAACCAATCACTTGGATATCAAGTATCAGCTAGACTTGTTGGCCATTGTGAAGAATCTCAAGGTCAATGTTCTAGCTGTCTTGCATGATATTCAACTTGCTTGTCGCTATTCGGATTATCTCTATCTGATGAAAGAGGGAGAAATCCTTTACCAAGGGACTCCAAAGGAGACTATCACCCCTGAGTCATTGCAAACTATATACGGAGTTCAAAGTCAGGTGACTTGGACCGAGGATCAGCAAGCTATGATTCACTATTTATAAGAATGAAAAGGAAAACAAGATGAAAAAAACACTAAGCATTTTACTCGTAACAGTAGCTACCTTAACTTTGGCAGCTTGTGGTAACACTACTACAGAAAAAACTACCACACAGTCTAGCACAGAAACAAGTCAAAAGGCGAGCACAGAGACGACTTATCCACTAACGGTCAAAACCTATGACGCGAAAGGGAATGAAGTCGAACAAGTCTTTGACAAGGCACCTGAAAAAGTTATCACCAACAATCTTTCAACCACTGAAATCTTATTGGAGTTAGGGTTGAAGGATAAAATTGCTGGCATGCTTAATCCTGATAATGCTGTGACGGACAAATACAAGGACGCGATTGCGACGATTCCTCAAATTGGAGATAAAAAAACAGTCTCACAAGAAACAGTCCTTTCTTATGAGCCAGACGCTGTGATGGGGCGAAACATGATGTTTTCTGAAAAATCCTTGGGGACAGTTAGCACTTGGAATGAAAACAAAATCCCAGTTTATACTCAAAAAGCTTCTCTCTCAACGATTCAGCAAGATTTGGGGAATATCGTAGAAGATGTCAAAAATCTTGGAATGATTTTTAATGTTCAGGACAAGGCCAATGAATACGCAGCCCAATTACAAACTAAAATTGACGCTGTTAAGAAAGCAAATCCAGCAAGCCAAGGTGAAAAGAAAAAGGCTTTGATTATGGTTGCTTATAATGATGAAACCTTCGGTGCCTACAAGTCTGCTTTGCAAGAAAGTTTGCTGAACCAACTTGGTTATACAAACGTTGCTACGGGGACATCAGGCTTGACCTTGGAAAATCTCGTGTCAATGGATCCTGAATTGATTATCTATGTAACCAGCGATCGTAATAAAAAATTGGATGAAAAAGCAGTAGAGTTGATGAAGGCAAATGCTGTTTTGGAAAGCGTTCCTGCTATTAAGAATCAAAAAATCATGACCATCTCTTACGATGAATTGATGGACTATGGTCCAGCAGTGATTGATTCCCTTGAGAAAATCAATGACTTTATCAATAAATAATGAGTTTGATTGGGAAGGAATCCAAGTCAAGGTCAGCCTTCCTTCTAACTACGACCCCAATCAAACCTATCCGGCTATTTTATTGAATGATGGAAACTTGGACTTCCTATCGTCCCTTTCCGAATCTGTGATTTTAGTGGGCTTGACCTCTAAAAATCGCCTAGATGACTACACTCCCTGGAAGGCAGCTGCTTTGAGAGATGGAGCTCCAGATTTTGGCGGTCAGGCAAATGCCTATCATAGTGATTTATTTGGAGGCCTTTTAGACAAGCTGAAGTCGCTATATCGCCTGGACGAAACTCGCCTTGCTTATGGAGGCTACTCACTAGGTGGTTTGGCGGCAGTCTACAGTCTTTTCAGCTTTGACAAGGTTTCCTGTGTCTTTTCGATCTGCGGTTCCTTTTGGTATCCTGATTTTGCGGCTTACTGCAAGGCAGAAAATGTGAAAAATTTGGACTGTTTGCTGTATTTACAGAATGGTCAAACAGAAGGAGCATACCATACTAATCGCTTGGCTCAAGCACCAGTCTATGCTGAGCAGATCCATACCAGTCTTCAGAAACGCTATCCGAACGGTCAGTTTGTCTTTGATCCTTATGGACACCATGAACAAGTAGTTGAGCGATTTTTAGCTTTTTCCAGCTGGTTGGCCCAAAAATGGAAAATTAAGTAAAAGAATTATCCCTTGGCTTTTGCCAAGGGATTGTTGTATTTATTTAACCAAGGTTTTCTCTCTTTTTATCTGGATTCCAGACGAAGCTTGCGATAAAGCTAAAGATGATGGTTAGGATAGCGAGGATAATGGCAAGGATGAGAGCAGGGATGCGGATAAACCACCAGAGTGGGTTTGGTTTTTTATCATTGTGCCATTGTTTCGTTTCTTGGTCCAAACGTTGGAATTCTGCTTGAATGCGATTGGCGACTGTTTCAATGCCTTCATCATTCATTTTCTTGATATCTGAGATATCGATTGGATTTCCAAAGTTCATATCGACACGCTCACGGCTAACCAAGCCTTTCAAGGTTATAGGACCTGTGTAGGTAACCGGCATAATACGGACCTTGGCCATTTTGGCAATCAGGGCAACTCCACCCTTGACATCGTTTGAGTGACGGCTCCCACTTGGGAACATGATAAGGGAGCGGTCACTTTTTTTAAGAACATTGATAGGGTATTTGATGGCAGAAGCGCTAGGATTTTCACGGTCGATAGGAAAGGCACCACACATACGAATCCACCAACCAAAGATACGGTTGGTAAAGAGTTCTTTTTTTGCCATAAAGATGAACTGTTTTGGCTTGGTCGCAAAGGCCATGTAAACTGGATCCCACCAGGTACGGTGAGGGGCAACCAGAATATAATTTTCATCTTGATTAGGAATTTTATCAGTATTATGATAGTGGGCATTGCCATTGATGGACCATAGGAGCAAGACAACTAATCCGCGTAAATAAGTATAAAACATGCGATCTCCTTCGATTGTTTTCTTGTTATTATTATACCTTATCAAAGGAGGGCTGGCAAACTTTTTCCCTTGACTAGGTGCATATTTGGGATGAGATTAGAATTCTTTTAGAAAAAATGATATGATAGAATTTATGGATAAAAATAAGATTATGGGATTAACCCAAAGAGAAGTCAAGGAAAGACAGGCTAAGGGCTTGGTCAATGATTTTACCGCATCGGCTAGTACAAGCACTTGGCAAATCGTTAAACGAAATGTCTTTACCCTTTTTAATGCTTTGAACTTTGCCATTGCTTTGGCACTAGCCTTTGTGCAGGCTTGGAGCAATCTGGTCTTCTTTGCCGTTATCTGCTTTAACGCTTTTTCTGGGATTGTGACTGAGCTGCGGGCCAAACACATGGTGGACAAGCTCAATCTCATGACTAAGGAAAAGGTTAAAACCATTCGTGATGGCCAGGAAGTAGCTCTGAATCCTGAAGAATTGGTTTTAGGAGACGTCATTCGTTTGTCTGCTGGGGAGCAGATTCCTAGTGATGCCTTGGTTCTAGAAGGTTTTGCGGAAGTCAATGAAGCCATGTTGACCGGTGAGAGTGATTTGGTGCAAAAGGAAGTTGACGCCTTGCTTTTGTCTGGAAGTTTCCTAGCCAGTGGGTCAGTTTTGGCTCAAGTCCACCATGTCGGGGCAGACAACTATGCTGCTAAACTCATGCTGGAAGCCAAGACCGTTAAACCGATCAACTCACGTATCATGAAATCGCTGGACAGGTTAGCTGGTTTTACTGGGAAGATTATCATTCCTTTTGGTCTAGCTCTCTTGCTAGAAGCCTTGCTTTTAAAAGGCCTGCCTCTTAAGTCATCTGTTGTAAATTCGTCGACAGCCCTTTTGGGGATGTTGCCCAAGGGAATCGCCCTTTTGACCATCACTTCGCTTTTGACTGCGGTTATTAAGCTGGGCTTGAAAAAGGTCTTGGTGCAGGAGATGTACTCTGTTGAGACCTTGGCACGCGTGGATATGCTCTGTTTGGACAAGACGGGCACCATCACCCAAGGAAAGATGCAGGTGGAGGCTGTTCTTCCTTTGACCGAAGAGTATGGAGAGTCAGCGCTTGCTAGCATCTTGGCCAGCTATATGGCTCATAGTGAGGATAAAAATCCAACAGCTCAAGCCATTCGCCAGCGTTTCCAAGGTCAGGTAGTCTATCCTATGATCTCTAATCTGCCTTTCTCAAGCGACCGCAAGTGGGGTGCTATGGAATTGGAAGGTCTGGGGACAGTTTTCCTAGGTGCGCCTGAGATGTTGCTGGAAAACGAAGTCCCAGAAGCCAGAGAGGCCTTGGAGAGAGGTTCACGTGTCTTGGTCTTAGCCCTCAGTCAGGAGAAATTAGACCATCACAAACCACAGAAACCATCTGATATTCAGGCTCTAGCCTTGCTGGAAATATTGGATCCCATTCGAGAGGGAGCAGAAGAGACGCTGGACTATCTCCGTTCTCAGGAAGTGGGCCTCAAGATTATCTCTGGGGACAATCCAGTTACGGTATCCAGCATTGCCCAGAAGGCTGGTTTTGCGGACTATAACAGCTATGTCGATTGTTCAAAAATCACGGATGAGGAATTGGTTGCTATGGCGGAGGAGACAGCTATTTTCGGACGTGTTTCCCCTCATCAAAAGAAACTTATTATCCAAACGCTGAAAAAAGCAGGTCATACAACAGCTATGACAGGGGACGGGGTTAATGATATTCTGGCCCTTCGTGAGGCGGATTGTTCCATCGTAATGGCGGAGGGAGATCCTGCGACTCGTCAGATTGCCAATCTGGTTCTCTTGAACTCTGACTTTAATGATGTTCCTGAGATTCTCTTTGAAGGTCGTCGTGTGGTGAATAACATTGCCCACATTGCACCGATTTTCTTGATAAAGACCATCTATTCTTTCTTGCTCGCAGTTATCTGTATTGCCAGTGCTTTACTAGGTCGGTCTGAGTGGATCTTGATCTTCCCTTTCATTCCGATCCAGATTACCATGATTGACCAGTTCGTGGAAGGGTTCCCACCATTCGTTCTGACTTTTGAGCGAAATATCAAACCTGTTGAGCCAAACTTCCTCAGAAGATCCATGCTTCGTGCTCTACCAAGTGCTCTCATGGTTGTGTTCAGCGTTCTTTTTGTGAAAATATTTGGAAGTAGCCAAGGTTGGTCTGAGTTAGAAATTTCAACTCTACTCTATTATCTCTTGGGGTCAATTGGTTTCTTATCTGTATTTAGAGCCTGCATGCCATTTACCCTATGGCGTGTCCTCCTGATTGTTTGGTCAGTAGGAGGCTTCCTAGCCACAGCTCTCTTCCCAAGAATTCAAAAACTGCTTGAAATTTCAACCTTAACAGGACAAACATTACCTGTTTATGGTGTCATGATGTTGGTCTTTACCGTGATTTTCATCCTGACTAGTCGCTATCAAGCCAGAAAATAAAGAAAGGCTGCAATCTGTGGATTGCGGTCTTTTTAGGTACAAGATTGCCAGCTGAAATGTGGTATAATAAGAGGTAATAGAGTTTTGGAAAGTGAGAGAAAATGATTTCAAAGAGATTAGAATTAGTGGCTTCCTTTGTGCCACAGGGAGCTATTTTACTAGATGTGGGAAGTGACCATGCTTATCTGCCTATCGACTTGGTCGAAAGAGGAAAAATCGAAAGTGCCATTGCAGGTGAGGTGGTGGAAGGTCCCTACCAATCTGCAGTCAAAAATGTTGAGGCTCACAGCCTAAAGGAGAAAATCCAGGTTCGTTTAGCCAATGGCTTGGCAGCCTTTGAAGAGTCAGACCAAGTGTCTGTCATTACCATTGCTGGTATGGGTGGTCGTTTGATTGCTAGGATTTTAGAAGAAGGCTTGGACAAGTTAGCTAATGTAGAACGATTGATCCTTCAGCCCAATAATCGTGAAGACGACTTGCGTATTTGGTTGCAAGACAATGGTTTTCAGATTGTGGCAGAAAGCATTCTAGAAGAAGCTGGTAAGTTTTATGAGATTTTGGTGGCGGAAGCAGGACAAATGAAGTTATCTGCCAGTGATGTTCGCTTTGGACCTTTCTTGTCCAAAGAAGTCAGTCCAGTATTTGTCCAAAAATGGCAAAAAGAAGCTATTAAGCTAGAGTTTGCCCTCGGACAAATCCCAGAAAAAAATCTGGAGGAACGTCAAGTTCTAGTAGATAAGATTCAAGCCATCAAGGAGGTTCTCCATGCTAGCAAGTGAAGTAATTAACGCATATGAAGCCTTTTGTCCTCAGGAATTTTCCATGGAGGGAGACAGTCGTGGTCTGCAAATTGGCACTTTAAACAAGGATATCCAAAGGGTCATGGTGACTCTGGATATTCGTGAAGAAACGGTGGCTGAAGCCATTGAAAAGGGTGTGGACTTGATTATCGTCAAGCACGCGCCGATTTTCCGTCCTATCAAGGACTTGGTTGCCAACTGTCCGCAAAATCAGATTTACATCGACCTCATCAAGCATGACATCGCAGTTTATGTCAGCCATACCAATATTGATATCGTTAAAAATGGCCTCAATGACTGGTTCTGCCAGATGCTAGGAATCGAGGAGACAACTTATCTGCAGGAAACAGGCCCTGAACGTGGAATTGGACGTATTGGGAATGTTCAGTCTCAGACATTTGGAGAATTGGCCCAACACGTCAAGCAAGTCTTTGGTCTAGATAGTCTTCGAATGGTGCATTATCAAGAGAATGACTTGCAGAAGCCTATTTCAAGAGTGTCCATCTGTGGTGGAAGCGGGCAGTCTTTCTATAAGGATGCTTTAGCTAAAGGAGCGGATGTCTATATCACTGGTGATATTTACTACCACACTGCCCAGGATATGTTGTCTGATGGCTTGCTAGCCTTGGACCCAGGTCACTATATTGAAGTGCTTTTTGTGGAAAAAATCGCAGAGCTTCTTAATCAATGGAAAGAGGAAAAAGGCTGGGAACTAGAAATTTTACCTAGTCAAGCATCGACCAATCCTTTCCACCATATCTAGTTTGAAGGTGAAAACAATGAAAAAAGTTGCCATTATTGGAGCAGGAATTGTAGGTGCAACAGCTGCCTACTACCTCTCGAAAGAAAGTGACCTAGAAGTGACTGTTTTTAACCATGGACAAGGTCAGGCTACCAAGGCTGCAGCAGGAATTATCAGTCCTTGGTTTTCCAAACGCCGTAATAAGGACTGGTACAAAATGGCGCGCTTGGGGGCTGACTTTTATGTGGATTTATTAGCTGATTTAGAGAAGTCAGGACAAGAAATCGACTTTTACCAGCGTTCGGGAGTCTTTCTCCTGAAAAAGGATGAAACTAAGTTGGAAGAACTCTATCAACTAGCCCTCCAGCGTAGAGAAGAATCTCCCTTGATAGGGCAATTAGCCATTCTGGACCCAGCATCAGCTAATGAATTATTCCCTGGCTTGCAGGGATTTGATCACTTGCTCTATGCTTCTGGTGGAGCGAGAGTAGATGGCCAACTCTTAGTGACTCGTTTGCTAGAAGCCAGTCAGATCAAGCTGGTCAAAGAAAAAGTGACTCTGACACCGTTAGCATCAGGTTACCAGATTGGTGAAGAGGTGTTTGATCAGGTTATTTTGGCGACGGGAGCTTGGTTGGGGGATATGTTAGAACCCTTGGGTTATGCTGTGGATGTTCGTCCCCAAAAAGGACAACTCCGAGATTATTGGCTTGCCCAAGACATGGAATCATACCCTGTTGTTATGCCTGAAGGGGAGTGGGATTTGATTCCTTTTGCAGGTGGGAAATTATCCCTAGGCGCTACTCATGAAAATGACATGGGATTTGATTTGACGGTAGATGAAACCTTACTCCAACAAATGGAGGAGGCAGCCTTGCCTCACTATCCAGTTTTAGCTAGAGCGACTTCAAGAGCTGAGCGTGTGGGAATCCGTGCCTATACCAGTGATTTCTCTCCTTTCTTTGGGCAGGTACCAGAATTGGCAGGTGTCTATGCTGCTAGTGGACTAGGTTCATCAGGCCTCACAACTGGTCCTATCATTGGTTACCATCTAGCTCAACTGATCCAAGACAAGGAGTTGACCTTGGACCCTCTAAACTACCCAATTGAAAACTATGTCAAACGAGTAAAAAGCGAGTAATACTCAATGGAAATCAAAGAACAAACTAGGAAACTAGCCGCAGGCTGGTCAAAGCACTGCTTTGAGGTTGTGGATAGAACTGATGAAGTCAGCTCAAAACACTGTTTTGAGGTTGTGGATCGAACTGACGAAGTCAGTAACCCTACCTACAGCAAAGCAAGGCTGACGTGGTTTGAAGAGATTTTCGAAGAGTATAAGCATTTTACTGAAATTTTATCCTACCCTCTAGGATGGCAAATGACATTCCCTATCAAAAATGGTAAAATAAGAAAAAATAATCCGAGAATCGAGGAAAAAAGATGCAAGAAAAGATTTTGGTAACGGGTGGAGCAGGTTTTATTGGAACCCACACTGTTATTGAGTTAATCCAAGCAGGTCATCAGGTTGTTGTGGTGGATAACCTTGTGAATAGTAACAGAAAAAGTTTAGAAGTTGTTGAAAGAATCACAGGAGTTGAAGTGCCTTTCTATGAGGCAGATATCCGTGATACCGATACCCTCAGAGATATTTTCAAGCAAGAAGAACCAACAGGGGTCATTCACTTTGCTGGCTTGAAGGCTGTCGGTGAATCTACCCGTATTCCTCTTGCCTACTATGACAACAATATCGCTGGAACTGTTAGTCTTTTGAAGGTCATGGAAGAAAACAACTGTAAAAACATCATTTTTAGTTCTTCTGCGACAGTTTACGGAGATCCTCATACAGTGCCAATCTTGGAAGATTTCCCACTTTCAGTGACCAACCCATATGGCCGCACCAAGCTTATGCTAGAGGAAATTTTAACGGATATCTACAAGGCAGACTCAGAATGGAATGTGGTCTTACTTCGTTATTTCAACCCAATCGGAGCCCATGAGAGTGGTGATTTAGGAGAAAATCCAAATGGTATTCCAAATAACCTTTTGCCATATGTGACTCAAGTAGCCGTTGGAAAATTAGAGCAAGTGCAAGTGTTTGGAGACGATTACGATACGGAAGACGGAACTGGTGTTCGTGACTATATCCACGTTGTCGATTTGGCTAAAGGTCACGTTGCAGCTCTGAAAAAAATTCAAAAAGGTTCAGGCCTAAACGTTTATAACCTTGGAACAGGTAAAGGCTACTCAGTTCTTGAAATTATTCAAAATATGGAAAAAGCAGTGGGACGTCCAATTCCTTACCGCATTGTAGACCGTCGCCCAGGGGATATCGCAGCCTGCTATTCAGATCCTGCAAAAGCTAAAGCAGAACTCGGCTGGGAAGCAGAACTAGGTATCACCCAAATGTGTGAAGACGCATGGCGTTGGCAAAGCAAGCATCCAAATGGATTTGAAGACTAAGATGGTGATGTCAATCATTGTCCCCTGTTTAAACGAAGAGGAAGTACTTCCTCTTTTTTATCAGGCTTTGGAAGCTTTACTTCCAGATTTGGAAACAGAAATCGAGTATGTCTTTGTCGATGATGGATCAAGTGATGGGACCTTAGAACTGTTAAAAGCCTATCGAGAGCAAAATCCGGCAGTTCATTATATCTCTTTTTCTCGAAATTTTGGCAAAGAAGCAGCTCTCTATGCAGGCTTGCAATATGCAACAGGAGATTTGGTGGTAGTGATGGATGCAGACCTCCAGGACCCTCCTAGTATGTTACTTGAGATGAAAGCCTTACTAGACCAAAATACAGACTTGGACTGTGTTGGGACACGGAGAACTAGTCGAGAGGGGGAACCCTTCTTTCGCAGTTTCTGTGCTAATCTCTTTTACCGCCTCATGAAAAAAATTAGTCCAGTAGCCCTGCCGTCGGGTGTCCGTGATTTTCGTATGATGAGAAGGTCTGTAGTCGATGCCATTTTAAGCTTGACGGAGTTCAATCGTTTTTCTAAGGGACTTTTTGCCTGGGTCGGTTTTAAAACCTACTATTTGGACTATCCTAATGTCGAAAGGCAGGCTGGCAAGACCAGTTGGAGTTTTAGGCAACTCTTTTTCTACTCCATTGAAGGGATTGTTAATTTTTCAGATTTTCCCTTGATTATATCCTTTGTGGCAGGTCTCCTATCTTGTTTTATTTCTCTACTTATGACCTTTTTTGTTGTGGTTCGGACCCTCATTTTGGGCAATCCGACATCAGGTTGGACCTCTCTGATGGCTGTTATTCTCTTCCTTGGTGGGATTCAACTCTTGACCATTGGGATTCTCGGCAAGTATATCAGTAAGATTTATCTAGAGACTAAAAAAAGACCACTTTATCTCGTCAAAGAAAAAAGTGACCTTCCTGATTTTACAGAAAAAAATAAAGAGAAAAGACTATAATTTTGCATGGAAATATGCTAAACTAGAAGGAGTGGAACGTTCTTGTCGATATTAGAGTTAATCTTTAATCAAGGCACGTGTCGGACAGTTTCTAACAGCTTCTATGACGTCCTGACTAGGAGAGATTTCTTTTTCTAGTTGGTCAGAGTCATCGTAAAAACGCACGATTCCATTATCGTGGTAATCAAATAATTCAGAATAAGTTTGGCAAAGCCCACAGGCAATGCAACGTTCAGGTATAAGTGTGATTTTCATATTTATATTGTAATAAGAAAAGTAAAAAAAAACAAGGAGTAAGGTATGGCAAAAGAACCGTGGCAAGAAGATATTTATGAGAATCAAGAAGAAACAAGATCAGAACGTCGTAAGAGAGAACAAGGTGGAGGAGTGCTGGCTAATCGTATCTTGACTATTTTAGCAAGTATTTTCTTTGTGATTGTAGTCGTGATGATTATTGTTCTTATCTATCTTTCATCGGGTGGGAGTAATCGCACAGCAGCCTTGAAAGATTTTCACGATTCAGATACAAAAGTAGAGCAAGTTTCTTCTACTTCTAGTAGTAGTTCAGAGCAGGCATCTTCTAGTTCAGAGGAGAAGGTAGAAGAGTCATCTAGTAGCTCAGAACATCCAACTGATCCAGAAGGGACTACAAAAGTTATGGCTGGAGAAGGAGAAGCCGCCATTGCCGCTCGTGCAGGAATCTCGATTGCTCAGTTAGAGGCTTTGAATCCTGGCCATATGGCTACAGGATCTTGGTTTGCTAATCCAGGTGATGTTGTCAAAATCAAATAGGAGTTGATATGAAAACAATTCAAATTGCTATTGACGGTCCAGCTTCAAGTGGTAAGAGTACGGTCGCGAAGATTATTGCTAAGGATTTTGGGTATACCTATCTAGATACAGGTGCCATGTATCGTGCGGCGACCTATATGGCTCTCAGAAACCAATTAGGAGTCGAACAAGTTGAAGAACTCTTAGACTTATTGGACCAGCATCCAATCAGTTTCGGGCGCTCAGAAACTGGAGAACAGCTTGTCTTTGTAGGAGATGTGGATATTACCCATCCTATCCGTGAAAATGAAGTGACCAATTATGTTTCTGCTATTGCAGCAATTCCTGAAGTACGTGAGAAACTAGTTTCTCTCCAACAAGAGATTGCCCAGCAAGGTGGGATTGTCATGGATGGTCGCGATATTGGGACTGTTGTATTGCCACAAGCAGAATTGAAAATTTTCCTAGTAGCTTCGGTAGATGAAAGAGCAGAGCGCCGTTACAAGGAAAATATTGCCAAGGGAATTGAAACAGACCTTGAAATCCTAAAAGAGGAAATTGCTGCGCGTGACTACAAGGATAGTCATCGTGAGACTTCGCCTCTCAAACAAGCAGAGGATGCTGTCTACCTTGATACAACTGGTTTGAACATTCAAGAAGTAGTTGAAAAAATCAAAGCAGAAGCTGAAAAAAGAATGTAAATGTAGAGAAGCCGATAGATTGATATCGGTTTTTTCTAAATTTGTCAAAATGCTGATTTTAGGGTATAATAGTTGCTGTTCGAGAAATTTTGATTTTCAAAGAATAGTGAATGATTATAAGGAGAAAACATGAACAACTTACCAAATTGCCCAAAATGTAACTCAGAGTATGTCTACGAAGACGGTGCCTTACTGGTTTGCCCAGAGTGTGCTTATGAGTGGAATCCTGCTGAAGTTGCAGATGTAGAAGAGGGCCTTGTTGCTATCGATGCCAACGGAAATAAATTGGCTGACGGTGATACAGTAACTCTCATCAAGGATTTGAAAGTAAAAGGTGCGCCAAAAGATTTGAAACAAGGGACGCGCGTGAAAAATATCCGCATCGTAGAAGGCGACCACAATATCGACTGTAAAATCGATGGCTTCGGTGCCATGAAACTCAAATCAGAGTTTGTGAAGAAAATTTAAGCATGTCAAAACACTATAAACTTGTATTTTATAGCCGTATCTTCTTGTTTCTAGCGGCTTTTACGGGAGTTTATCTTGAAATCGCCAAGCATGGTGGCTTTGGGATGTTGCTCTATTATACGGTTCTGTCCAACCTTTTAGTCGCGATTTTTACGCTCTACCTCCTAAAGGTTATGAGCCGTTTAGGTGAAAACTGGCAAAGACCAAGTCTCTT
Source organism: Streptococcus sp. CF7_Ac1-12 (assembly GCF_024295905.1). Classification (GTDB taxonomy): domain Bacteria; phylum Bacillota; class Bacilli; order Lactobacillales; family Streptococcaceae; genus Streptococcus; species Streptococcus mitis_AP. The sequence continues at coordinate 93,307 of NZ_JANCPG010000006.1, forward strand.
GCGCTTAAAAGGTGGGGTCACCATGAGTATCATGATTACCTGTGTGATTTACCATTTCCTATTAGCGCCTATTGCGACTAATTTCTATACCCTAGAAAATTTCCTTTGCCACTATATCGTTCCACTCTGGTTTTTAGCAGATACCCTCTTTTTTGACAAACAGGGTCAATACAAAATCTGGGATCCAGTTGTGTGGACGATTTTACCCTTGCTTTATATGATTTTTGCTCTTTTTAATGGCTTGGTACTGAAACTTGATGTTCCTAATTCTAAGGTCAGTCCCTTCCCGTACTTCTTTTTGAATGTGAACAAGGGTTGGGATGTCGTGTTCAAGTGGTGTCTGATTATCTTTGTTGCCTATATGGTGGCAGGATTTATCTTCTACTTTATTAAGCAAATCAAGAGAAAGTCATCCTAATACACAAGGGATTCATTTTCTAGTTTAAGAAGGAGTCTATATACCAATGAGACTTCTTCTTTTCTTGCTTGTTTGCTGACTATCAAAAAGTAGAAGATTAAGAGAATATAGAAAGAGATTTCATGAAACAATTTTTAGAACGGGCCAGTATTTTGGCTCTCTCCCTCGTTTTGATTACCTCCTTTTCCATCTCGAGTGCCCTGCCAGCCATGTTTGACTATTATCAAGGTTATCCTAAGGAACAAATTGAGCTCTTGGCTAGCTTGCCTTCCTTTGGAATCATGATTATGTTGCTATTAAATGGTTTCCTAGAAAAAATATTTCCTGAGCGCTTACAGATTAGTTTGGGCTTGTTAATTTTATCACTGAGTGGAACGGTTCCTTTTTGGTACCAAGCCTATCCTTTTGTCTTTGGAACACGGATTCTTTTTGGTTTGGGTGTTGGGATGATCAATGCCAAGGCTATTTCGATTATCAGTGAACGTTATCAAGGCAAAACGCGGATTCAGATGTTGGGGCTACGTGGCTCTGCAGAGGTAGTAGGAGCTTCTCTCATTACCTTGGCAGTCGGTCAGTTGTTGTCCTTTGGTTGGACAGCTACCTTCCTAGCCTATAGTGCTGGATTTTTGGTGCTGATCCTTTATTTGCTCTTTGTTCCTTATGGAAAAGAGAAGAAAGAAGTTAAGAAAAAATCGAAGGAAGCAAGTCGCTTAACTCGGGAAATGAAGGGCTTGATTTTTATCCTAGCTATTGAAGCAGCGGTTGTAGTTTGTACCAATACAGCTATTACCATCCGTATTCCAAGTTTGATGGTGGAAAGAGGACTTGGAGATGCACAGTTATCTAGTTTTGTTCTTAGTGTCATGCAGTTGATCGGGATTGTGGCTGGTGTGAGTTTCTCTTTCTTGATTTCTATCTTTAAAGAGAAATTGCTCCTATGGTCAGGTATTACCTTTGGCTTAGGGCAAATTGTGATTGCCTTGTCTCCATCCTTGTGGGTGGTAGTGGCAGGGAGTATTCTGGCTGGTTTTGCCTATAGTGTAGCCTTGACGACGGTCTTTCAACTTGTCTCTGAAAGAATTCCAGCTAAACTACTCAATCAAGCAACCTCATTTGCTGTATTAGGCTGTAGTTTCGGAGCCTTTACGACTCCATTCGTTCTAGGTGCAATTGGCTTACTAACTCACAATGGGATGTTGGTCTTTAGTATCTTAGGAGGTTGGTTGATTGTAACCTCTATCTTTGTCATGTACCTACTTCAAAAGAGAGCTTAGGATTCATTTCCTAAGTTTTTCTTTCGGTATTTTTGTACCCAGGCAATATTTGTTTTAGGACCTTGTTTATAGACCAATTTCTTGATAAAATAGAAGTTATGACGAGATATAAAGCAACTATTTCTTATGATGGTTACGCCTTTGCTGGTTTTCAGCGCCAGCCCCATGCGCGTAGCGTTCAGGAAGAAATTGAAAAAACCTTGACTAGGTTGAATAAGGGGCAAGCCATTACTGTTCATGGTGCTGGTAGGACAGATAGTGGGGTTCATGCTCTGGGACAGGTCATTCATTTTGATCTGCCTTATCAAATGGATGAGGAGAAGCTCCGTTTTGCCTTGGATACCCAGTCCCCTGAAGATATTGATGTGATTTCGATTGAGCTTGTGGCGGATGATTTTCATTGCCGTTATGCCAAGCATGGTAAGACATATGAGTTTATCGTAGATAGGGGCCGTCCCAAAAATCCTATGCGCCGTCACTATGCCACTCATTTTCCTTATCCGCTTGATGTGGAAAAGATGCAGATTGCAATTAAAAAGCTAGAAGGCACTCATGATTTCACCGGTTTTACAGCCTCTGGGACTAGTGTAGAGGATAAAGTTCGCACCATCACAGAAGCTAGTTTAACAGTTGATGAGACAGGTCAGTTTTTGACCTTTACCTTTTCAGGAAATGGTTTCTTGTATAAGCAGATTCGCAATATGGTGGGTACTCTGCTCAAAATCGGCAATAACCGCATGCCAGTGGAGCAGATTGACCTCATCTTCGAGAAAAAAGACAGGCAGCTTGCAGGTCCCACTGCAGCACCAAATGGTTTGTATTTAAAGGAGATTCGTTATGAAGAATAATCGTATTTTAGCACTTTCTGGAAATGATATTTTTAGTGGTGGTGGTTTGTCCGCGGATTTGGCTACCTATACTTTGAACGGCTTGCATGGTTTTGTAGCAGTGACTTGTTTGACAGCTTTGACAGAAAAAGGATTTGAAGTCTTTCCAACTGACGATACCATTTTTCAACATGAATTAGATAGCTTGCGTGATGTGGAATTTGCAGGGATTAAGATTGGTCTTTTACCAACTGTCAGTGTGGCTGAGAAGGCATTGGACTTTATCAAGCAGCGCCCAGGAGTGCCTGTGGTATTGGACCCTGTCTTGGTCTGCAAGGAAACACACGACGTAGCTGTCAGTGAACTCTGTCAAGAGTTGATTCGCTTTTTCCCTCATGTCAGTGTGATTACACCTAATCTTCCTGAAGCAGAATTATTAGCTGGTCAGGAAATTAAAACCTTGGAAGATATGAAAGCTGTAGCGCAGAAATTACATGCCTTAGGAGCCCCAGCAGTTATTATCAAGGGAGGTAATCGCCTTAGTCAGGACAGGGCTGTGGATGTCTTTTATGATGGACAAACCTTTACAGTGTTGGAAAATCCTGTTATCCAAGGGCAAAATGCTGGCGCAGGTTGTACCTTTGCCTCAAGCATTGCCAGTCACCTGGTCAAAGGTGATGAACTTTTACCAGCAGTAGAAAGCTCTAAGGCTTTCGTTTATCGTGCCATTGCACAAGCAGATCAGTATGGAGTAAGACAATATGAAGCAGACAAAAACAACTAAAATCGCCCTTGTATCTCTATTAACCGCCCTTTCTGTGGTTTTAGGTTATTTCTTAAAAATTCCAACACCGACAGGCATTCTAACTCTTTTAGATGCGGGTGTCTTCTTTACGGCCTTTTACTTTGGTAGTCGTGAAGGGGCTGTAGTCGGAGGACTAGCAGGTTTCTTGATTGACCTCTTATCAGGCTATCCTCAGTGGATGTTCTTTAGCTTGGTCAACCATGGCTTGCAGGGATTTTTCGCAGGATTTAAAGGAAAAACTCAGTGGTTAGGCCTTATCTTAGCAACGATTGCCATGGTAGGGGGCTACGCCTTGGGTTCTACATTGATGAATGGTTGGGCTGCAGCCCTACCAGAAATCCTACCAAATTTCATGCAAAATATGGTAGGGATGATTGTAGGATTTATTCTTAGTCAAAGTATCAAGAAGATTAAGTAAAGAGGCTGAGTCAAAAGTCTTTCAAATATGAAAAACTCATACTATCAAGTATTCAAGAGCCTTGATAGTATGAGTTTTATTATGGGAAGATTTTCTAAGAATTTTAATCAAAATAAAGCAAGTCTTTGCTGGTGCTTGTAAAGAGGTCAAAGCCATTCTTGGTAACAACACCGCAGTCTTCAATACGAACACCGACTTTACCAGGGATATAAATACCTGGTTCAACAGAGAAGCACATGCCTTCTTCGATGACCATGTCGTTTCCTTCCATGATAGATGGGAATTCGTGGACATCCATACCGATACCGTGACCGAGACGGTGGTTGAAGTACTCGCCGTAACCAGCTTTTTCGATGACCTCACGGGCAGCACGGTCCACTTCATGGGCAGTCACACCTGGTTTGATAAAGTCAAGAGCAGCTTGTTGGGCTTCAAGAGTCAAGTTATAAATGTCTTTCTTGAATTGGTCAGGTTTGCCGACTGCGACTGTACGCGTCATGTCTGATGCGTAACCGTTTACTAGAACACCCAAATCAAAGAGGAGAAGGGCATCATTTTCGACCTTGTTTACTGCTGGGATACCGTGCGGATTTGCAGCATTATCACCAGTCAAGACCATGGTATCAAAGCTCATTTCATAGCCTTCACGTTTCATGGCAAAGTCAATTTGAGCAATGATATCTGTCTCTGTCTTATCAAGAGAAATATTATCAAAACCAACTTTTACAGCTTTATCAGCATAGAGACCTGCAACCATCATTTTTTGCACTTCGTCAGCTGATTTGATGAGGCGCATGCGTTGGATGCGAGGAGTGAGGTTTTCAAACTCAGCAGTTTCAAAAACTGTTTTCAAGCCATGGTATTTGGTCAAGATAAGATTGTCAAATTCAACAGCGACACGTTTGAAGTCAAGTTGTGGAAGAGCGTGTTTCATTTTTTGCCATGGATTTTCAGAATCCACATAGCCCACAACTGGGAAGGAAACAGTGCTGCTTGCACGCTCAACCTCAAGGGCTGGGACAAAGAGGAGAGGTTCCTGATCTGCTAGGACAAAAAGGAACATTTGGCGTTCATGGGGATCACTGTAAAAGTCAGTGAGGTAATTGATTGTGACGGGGTCAGATACGACAGCGACGTCTAGTTTTTCTGATTCAAGATATGTTACGATTTGTTGTAATTTAGACATATGCTACCTTCTTTCTACCCCTCTATTTTGGCAAAAAAAGAGAGAAAATGCAAGGGAGAAGGGTAAAAGAACAGACAAAAAGAACTCTGACAAGATAACAGAGTTCTTTGATATAATTTCCTTTTGTTTAAGAAAAGTCAGCCTTGCTTTTGACGTCGCTGTATTCTTCAGCGATTTCTTGGCTGAGAATGTCCTCATAAGCAGGGAGTTGAATGTCCTGACCATATTTCTTCTTGAGGGCGGTAGTGACTAGGCGATAAGCCAGATTGGCATTACGAGAAAGGATAGGTCCGTGGAAGTAGGAACCAAAGACATTCTTATAATGAACACCTTCACCAACTTTTTCTTCATTGTTTCCATTTCCATAGACAACCTGTCCCAGTGGTTTTTGGTCATCCGAGAGGAAGGTACGTCCTTGGTGATTTTCAAATCCATAATAGGTTTCATTGAAATCTTCATTGTGAATCTTGATGTCCCCGATAAAACGGTTATTGGTCTGGTTGAGGGTGTAATGGCCCATGACTCCTAGCCCTTCGATGCGTTTGCCTGAAGCTTCCACATAATACTGACCCAATAGTTGGAAACCACCACAGATAGCCAGAACTACACCGTCGTTTTGGATGTAGTTGTCAATGCTCTCTTTTTTAGCAGGTAGGTCGTCTGCAATGATACTTTGTTCAAAGTCTTGGCCGCCACCGAAAAAGGCAATGTCGTAGTGATTTTCATCAAAATCATCATGAAGTGAAACGATGTCAACCGTCACATGGGCCCCTAGTTTTTCAGCCACATACTTGAGCATGAGGATATTTCCATTGTCCCCGTAGGTATTCATGAGGTTTCCATAGAGGTGGGCAATGTTGAGCTGATAGGGGTAATTGCCAGCTTTTGAGGAAAGTGAAGTATAAACCATTAGTTCATCTCCTTTCTAACAATCTGACGACTAGCCAGCAGTTCGCGGAATTCCAGCATAGCAGTATAGGTAGCTAGGATGTAGGCATGCTTGCAGTCTTGGTTTTCAATTGTCTTAAGAACTTGTTCCAGATTGCTTGTTTCAGTGATTTTCTCAGCTGGATAGCCTGTCACTCGGAGACGACGAGCGATTTCAGAATGGCGAACACCGCCAGCGTTGATTTCAGGAATGTCCATGTCAGTGATTTGTTCAAAATCAGCATCCCAGATCCAGCTGGTATCAATACCGTCTGCATAGTTGGCATTTAGGAGAACAGATAGGCTAAATGGATAAGGAGCTAGTTTAATCATCTCGATAGCTTGGGTCGCACCGACTGGATTTTTAATCAAGACGAGGGTGCATTCCTTATCACCGATATGGAAGGTTTCCTGGCGTCCAAATACAGCACGGCTCTTATCAAATCCCTGCTTGATTAGTTGCGAATCTGCGCCAAGGAAACGGGCAATGGCAACTGCAGCTAGGGCGTTGTAGATATTGTAGAGACCACCGATTTGAATACCGTATTCTTGACCGTCAATGACAAAGCGAGAGCGATTGTTGGTCAACTCAACCAGTTCTGTCAAGCGATAATCGAGGTCAGGACGTTTACATCCACAGCCTTCACAGATATAGGCACCCAAGTTTGCATAGGTATTATGCTCATATTTGAGGATGCCTTGGCAGTCAGGACAGAGAATCCCTTCGGTATTATAGTGAGCCAGCTGGGCTGGGCCTTTCTCCAAGTCAAAACCAAAATACTGTACAGGATTTGGAATAGCTGGCTTGTAGAAAAGTGGACTGTCTCCATTAAGGAGGACAGTAGCTGTAGGTACCTTACGAATGGCATCCAAAATCATCTTATAAGTTGTGTAAATCTCACCATAGCGGTCCATCTGGTCACGGAAGATATTGGTGATAACAAAAAGGCTTGGCTGGATATAGTCACAGATACGAGATAGACTGGCTTCGTCGATTTCTAGGACGGCAATATTTTTCCCAGTTTTAGAAGACTTGGCTGTTAAGAAGGTTGTCGCAATCCCTGTAATCATGTTGGCACCGCTTGGGTTGGTAAGAACCTGACCATAAACCTCTTTTAAAATGCCGACAGTTAGGGCAGTTGTCAAGGTTTTTCCGTTGGTTCCAGTGACCACGACAATCTCGTAGTTCTTAGCTAGGTTTTGTAAAATATCTTTATCAAATTGAAGGGCGACTTTTCCTGGGAGCGTACTTCCACGACCAAGACGGCTTAAAACGAAGTGGGAAGAACGCCCAGCAAGAAGGCCTAAAGTAGTTTTTAATTTCATATTTCTATTATATCATAAAAGAGGGAAAAGACAGATTTGAGGTTCCGAAGAAGTAAAAACAGCCCACAGAGGGCTGTTAGATACGAAGAAATCTCAACTTAAATCGCAAACAAGTCATTCAAGTTCTCAGCCAAGGTTGGGTGAGTGAAGATTTGTTTTGTAAAGTAAGTGTAAGGAATCTTGTTGTCCATAGCAACAGTGATGATGTTGATGATTTCTTGAGAACCTTCTGAGAAGATGCTTGCTCCAAGAATTTCTTTTGTTTCAGTATTAACAACAGCTTTGAAAGCTCCACGAAGGTCTCCATTTACGTGACCACGAGGCATTGCTGCAACAGGGATTTCCTTAACAGCGTATGGAAGTTTCAAATCAGCTGCTTGGCTTTCAGTCAAACCTACTTGTGAAAGCGCAGGTGTGATGAACATAGTATTTGGTACATTGAGACGGTCTTCAAGTGTGTAGCTGCCATCTCCAGCAAGGTAGCTGTAAACAACACGGAAGTCATCAAGTGAAATGTAAGTAAATTGAAGGCCGCCGTTGACATCTCCAACTGCAAAGACACCAGGAACGTTTGTTTGACAATGTTTGTCTACTTTAATAGCGCCACGTTCAGTTAGTTCAATATCTGTGTTTTCAAGTTGAAGTGGTTCTACATTTGGTTTGCGTCCAGTTGCATAGAGAAGGGCATCGAAACGGTAAGTTTCGTTTTCAGTCACGACGAGCACTTGGTCACCGTCGTTTTTGATTTCAGTAGTACGGATGTTTTGAAGCAATTCAATACCGTCTTCTTCCATGTATTGTTTAGCAAGAGCTGCGATGGAAGGTTCTGCACGAGGTAGGAAAGTGTCCAAGGCATCTAGGACTGTGACCTTGCTTCCGAGTTTGTTGTAAAGACCAGCGAATTCAAGACCGATATTTCCACCACCAAGGACTCCAAGGTTTTCAGGTAATTTGTCCAAATTTTGGATACCTGTTGAGTCAAAGACATTCTTGCTTGTAGCAAGTCCTGGGATTGGTAAGACATTTGAAACAGCACCAGTGTTGATGACGATTGTTTCAGCAGTCAGTTCTTTCTTTTCATCACCAGCTTGGATTTCGATGACTTTATTTGAAAGGAAGTGAGCTTCCGCATCAAAGATATCGACGCCAGTACCAGCAACAGTCGCATAGTTTTTACCGTTGAGGCGACCAGTGATAGTGTTTTTGGTAGCAATGACTTCTTCAAAAGACAAGTCTTTTTCAGCAGCAACTAGCAAAGTTTTAGTTGGGATACATCCGATGTTGATACAAGTTCCACCGTACATAGCTTTGCTACGTTCAACGAGGGCAACTTTTTTGCCAGCTGAAGCCAATTTACCTGCTAGTGTTTTACCAGCTTTACCAAATCCGATAACGATTAAATCATAAGTTAACATTTAGAGTTCCTCCTATTCGAATTTCATTCTAGCACAAGAAAAAAACTTTTGCACAATTCTGCTACGCTTTAAAAAAGTTTATGAAATAGTGGAAATTATAGCCTTACTTTCTCAGAAAAATCGTTTACATGATATTATCGATGGATTGGGCTATCTTTTGCTTCTCTCTTGTGTTATACTAGATAGGTTGCAAAGAAAACAGTACTTTTCTTTTGTGGAAAAGAAGCAACACGATTTTGTATCCAGTATATGAAAATACGTCATAAAAAGAAAAGTATAAACTAAGCCCTATAGGGTGGCTTCGCACCACCTTTAGAAAGAAGAATAACGTGAAATTTAATGAATTAAACTTGTCTGCTGATTTGCTAGCAGAGATTGAAAAAGCTGGTTTTGTAGAAGCCAGTCCTATCCAAGAACAAACCATTCCATTGGCTCTTGAAGGTAAGGACGTTATCGGTCAAGCTCAGACTGGTACAGGAAAAACTGCAGCTTTTGGCTTGCCTACCCTTGAAAAAATCCGTACAGAAGAAGCGACCATCCAAGCCTTGGTCATCGCTCCAACTCGTGAACTAGCTGTCCAAAGTCAAGAAGAACTCTTCCGCTTTGGTCGCGGTAAGGGAGTCAAGGTTCGCTCAGTATATGGTGGATCAAGCATTGAAAAACAAATTAAGGCTCTTAAATCTGGTGCCCATATCGTGGTGGGAACTCCAGGTCGCCTCTTGGACTTGATTAAACGCAAGGCCTTGAAATTACAAGATATTGAAACTCTTATCCTTGACGAAGCGGATGAAATGCTCAACATGGGCTTCCTTGAAGATATCGAAGCTATCATCTCCCGTGTCCCTGAAAGCCGTCAAACCTTACTTTTCTCAGCAACTATGCCAGATGCCATCAAACGTATCGGTGTTCAATTTATGAAAGAACCTGAGCATGTGAAGATTGCTGCCAAGGAATTGACAACAGAATTGGTTGACCAGTACTATATCCGAGTTAAAGAACAAGAAAAGTTTGATACCATGACTCGTCTTATGGATGTGGAACAACCAGAACTTGCTATCGTATTTGGTCGTACCAAACGTCGTGTGGATGAATTGACTCGTGGACTTAAAATCCGTGGTTTCCGTGCAGAAGGAATTCATGGAGACCTAGACCAAAACAAACGTCTTCGTGTCCTTCGTGACTTCAAAAACGGCAATCTAGATGTTTTGGTTGCGACAGACGTTGCAGCGCGTGGTTTGGATATTTCAGGTGTGACCCATGTCTATAACTACGATATTCCACAAGATCCTGAAAGTTATGTTCACCGTATCGGTCGTACAGGTCGTGCTGGTAAGTCAGGTCAATCGATTACCTTTGTTGCTCCAAATGAAATGGGCTACCTTCAAATTATTGAAAACTTGACCAAGAAACGCATGAAAGGTCTCAAACCTGCAAGTGCAGAAGAAGCCTTCCAAGCTAAAAAACACGTAGCTCTCAAGAAAATCGAACGTGATTTTGCAGATGAAACTATCCGTGGCAACTTTGAGAAATTTGGTAAGGATGCTCGTAAGCTAGCTGCTGAATTTACTCCAGAAGAATTGGCCATGTATATCTTGAGTCTGACAGTCCAAGATCCGGATAGTCTTCCAGAAGTGGAGATTGCGCGTGAAAAACCACTGCCATTTAAACCATCAGGTAATGGCTTCAGTGGTAAAGGTAAGGGAGGTCGTCGTGGAGATGACCGTCGTGATCGCGAACGCCGTGGAGACAACCGTCGTGGTGGTCGTCGTGATGATTTCAAAAAAGGAAGTCGTGGCAATGATCGTTTTGATAAAGACAGACGTTACCGTAATAAAGACAATAAAAAACCACGCAATACTTCAAGTGAAAAGCAAACAGGATTTGTTATTCGTAACAAGGGCGATAAATAAGAAAAAGCGGTTCAAAATGAATCGCTTTTTTATATAAGGAGACCGAATGGAAAAGAAAGATAAATAAATAGATATATTATCTTCTTGTGATATTATAATACACAAAAATAGGGAGCTTGTCAATAGAAAAGAAGCAATTTAATTAAAAATATTCTTGTTTTTTCAAATTGCAATTAAATAAGCAATTTTCAGATAATAATTGAAAATTCAAGCTGTTTATGTTATAATGATAGCGATTAAATTCGAGGTGAAAAATGGCACATTTATTAGAAAAAACTAGAAAAATTACTTCTATCCTGAAGCGCTCAGACGAGCAGTTGCAGGAAGAACTTCCCTACAATGCGATTACCCGTCAATTGGCTGATATTATTGACTGTAACGCCTGTATCGTTAATAGCAAGGGACGTCTCCTTGGCTATTTTATGCGTTACAAAACCAATACAGATCGTGTAGAGCAATTCTTCCAGACTAAAATTTTCCCGGATGATTACATTCAAGGTGCGAACATGATCTACGATACAGAAGCCAATCTGACAGTTGATCATGATTTAAGTATTTTCCCTGTGGAAAGTCGTGCCGACTTTCCTGATGGCTTGACGACTATTGCACCGATTCATGTGTCAGGGATTCGTTTAGGTTCTTTGATTATTTGGCGCAATGATAAGAAATTCGAAGATGAGGACTTGATCCTTGTTGAGATTGCCAGTACCGTTGTTGGGATTCAGCTTCTCAACTTCCAACGTGAAGAGGATGAGAAAAATATCCGTCGCCGTACTGCTGTTACCATGGCGGTCAATACCCTTTCTTATTCAGAACTCCGTGCTGTTTCAGCAATTTTAGGGGAGTTAAACGGAAATGAGGGACAGTTGACTGCGTCAGTGATTGCAGACCGTATCGGTATTACCCGTTCTGTGATCGTTAATGCTCTTCGTAAACTTGAGTCTGCTGGGATTATTGAAAGTCGCTCACTTGGAATGAAGGGAACCTACCTTAAGGTCTTGATTTCAGATATTTTTGAAGAAGTGAAGAAAAGAGATTACTAATGACTAAGGCTTTGATTTCGATTGATTATACAGAAGATTTTGTGGCTGATAGTGGAAAATTGACAGCAGGTGCTCCAGCTCAGGCAATTTCAGATGCCATTGGCAAGGTGACTCGGTTGGCTTTTGAAAGAGGAGATTACATCTTCTTTACCATCGATGCTCATGAAGAAAACGATTGTTTCCATCCAGAAAGTAAATTATTTCCTCCTCATAATTTGATTGGGACTAGTGGGCGTAATTTATACGGAGATTTGGGAACCTTTTATCAAGAGCATGGTTCAGACAGTCGTGTCTTTTGGATGGATAAACGCCATTACTCAGCATTTTCAGGGACTGACCTGGATATCCGCTTGAGAGAGCGTAGAATTTCAACAGTTATCTTAACAGGAGTCTTGACGGATATCTGTGTCCTGCATACAGCTATAGATGCCTATAATCTAGGGTATGACATCGAGATTGTTAAACCAGCCGTTGCTTCCATCTGGCCTGAAAATCATCAATTTGCCCTAGGTCATTTCAAAAACACACTTGGAGCTAAGTTAGTAGATGAAAATCTAAATGAACTTTCTGAGTAATTTGGTTGATGAAATGAAAAAAATTGAAAAAAAGTGTTGACAAGCATCCCAAAAGTTGATATACTAGTAAAGTAATCGACGCGGGGATGGCGGAATTGGCAGACGCGCAGGACTAAGGATCCTGTGACCGCTTTAGGTCGTGAGGGTTCAAGTCCCTCTCTCCGCATAGGATAAGAGTTAGCTGAGGCTAGCTCTTTTTTTATCTAATTTACGTAGAGCAAAAAATTTTTGCTCTTTTTTTGGATTTCATAAACATTTCATATTTGGATTTTATAATAGTCTTACAAATATGGAGGTGACAAATGAATCCAATCCAAAGAGCTTGGGCTTATGTCAGTAGAAAACGACTGAGAAGTTTTATTTTATTTCTGATTTTATTGGTCCTATTGGCTGGAATTTCAGCCTGTTTGACTCTGATGAAGTCCAACAAAACAGTGGAAACCAATCTTTACAAATCGCTCAACACATCTTTTTCTATTAAGAAGATAGAAAATGGACAGACTTTTAAGTTGTCGGACTTATCATCCGTGAGCAAGATTAAGGGGCTGGAAAATGTCTCTCCTGAACTTGAGACGGTCGCAAAACTGAAAGACAAGGAAGTAGTGACTGGTGAGCAGAGCGTAGAACGTGATGACTTGTCAGCTGCGGACAAGAACTTGGTTAGCTTAACGGCTCTTGAGGATTCATCCAAAGATGTGACCTTTACTAGCTCGGCTTTCAACCTAAAAGAAGGTCGACACCTCCAAAAAGGAGATTCCAAGAAAATCCTTATCCACGAAGAGTTGGCCAAGAAGAACGGTCTTTCTCTTCATGACAAGATTGGCTTGGATGCTGGTCAGTCCGAATCTGGTAAAGGGCAAATAGTAGAGTTTGAGATTGTCGGCATTTTTGCTGGTAAGAAACAAGAGAAATTTACAGGTTTGTCTTCTGACTTCAGTGAAAATCAGGTCTTTACAGACTATGAAAGTAGCCAGACCCTTCTGGGAAATAGTGAAGCTCAAGTCAGTGCAGCGCGCTTCTATGTAGAAAATCCTAAGGAAATGGACGGACTCATGAAGCAGGTGGAAAACTTGGCCTTGGAAAATCAAGGCTACCAAGTTGAGAAGGAAAACAAGGCCTTTGAACAAATCAAAGACTCAGTTGCAACCTTCCAAACCTTCCTAACCATCTTCCTTTATGGGATGTTGATAGCAGGAGCAGGGGCCTTAATTCTTGTTTTGTCTCTCTGGTTGAGAGAAAGGGTCTACGAAGTGGGAATTTTACTTGCACTTGGGAAAGGCAAGAGCTCGATCTTCCTACAATTCTGTTTAGAGGTAGTTTTGGTGTCGCTTGGAGCTTTGCTTCCAGCATTTGTTGCAGGAAATGCCATCACATCCTATCTACTCCAAACTCTACTAGCAAGTGGAGATCAGGCAGCCCTACAAGACACGCTAGCCAAAGCAAACAGTTTATCAACCAGCATCTTATCTTTTGCAGAATCCTATGTTTTTCTAGTTCTGCTTAGTTGCTTGTCTGTAGCCCTTTGTTTCCTATTTTTATTTAGAAAATCGCCTAAAGAAATTTTATCATCTATTAGTTAAGAAGGAGAAATCATGACTTTATTACAATTACAAGATGTTACCTACCGTTATAAGAACACTGCTGAAGCAGTCCTATATCAGATCAATTATAATTTTGAACCCGGGAAATTTTACAGTATTATTGGTGAGTCAGGAGCAGGAAAATCCACACTCTTGTCCCTACTTGCTGGTCTAGATAGTCCTGTTGAAGGTTCTATACTTTTCCAAGGAGAGGACATTCGTAAGAAGGGCTATTCTTACCATCGCATGCACCATATTTCTCTGGTCTTTCAAAATTATAATTTGATAGATTATCTTTCTCCACTGGAAAATATCCGCTTGGTCAATAAAAAGGCAAGCAAGGATACGCTCCTTGAGCTTGGTTTGGATGAAAGTCAGATCAAGCGGAATGTTCTCCAGTTATCAGGTGGTCAACAACAACGTGTTGCCATTGCACGTAGTTTGGTATCAGAAGCTCCAGTTATTCTAGCTGATGAGCCAACAGGAAATTTGGACCCTAAAACTGCTGGAGATATTGTCGAACTGCTCAAATCACTTGCCCAGAAAACAGGTAAATGTGTCATTGTCGTAACCCACAGCAAAGAAGTGGCACAAGCGTCAGATATTACACTTGAGTTGAAGGACAAGAAACTGACTGAAACTCGCAATACGACGAAATAATATGAGCTTTTTCTGTTAGAACTATAAAATAGAACAACATCTAGAAAGGGAACCTATGTTACACAACGCATTTGCCTATGTTACAAGGAAGTTTTTCAAATCGATTGTCATCTTCCTGATTATTCTCCTCATGGCGAGCTTGAGTTTGGTCGGCTTGTCAATCAAGGGAGCTACTGCCAAGGCTTCTCAGGAGACATTTAAAAATATCACCAACAGCTTCTCCATGCAGATTAACCGTCGCGTCAATCAAGGTACGCCACGTGGTGCTGGGAATATTAAGGGTGAAGATATCAAAAAAATCACCGAAAACAAGGCCATCGAGTCTTATGTTAAACGCATCAACGCTATCGGAGATTTGACTGGCTATGAACTCATCGAGACGCCAGATACCAAGAAAAATCTGACACCTGACCGTGCCAAACATTTTGGAAGTAGCTTGATGATTACAGGTGTCAATGACTCCTCTAAAGAAGACAAGTTTGTCTCTGGTTCTTATAAGTTGGTCGAAGGTGAGCACATAACCAACGACGACAAGGACAAGATCCTCCTGCACAAGGACTTGGCAGCCAAACACGGCTGGAAAGTAGGGGACAAGGTTAAACTGGACTCCAATGTCTACGACGCAGACAATGAAAAAGGTGCTAAGGAAACAGTTGAAGTGACAATCAAGGGACTCTTTGATGGTCACAATAAGTCGGCAGTGACTTACTCACAAGAACTCTATGAAAATACAGCTATTACAGACATTCACACTGCTGCAAAACTTTATGGATACACAGAAGACACAGCTATTTATGGGGACGCAACCTTCTTTGTAACAGCGGACAAGAACTTGGATGATGTTATGAAAGAGTTGAATGGTATCAGCGGTATCAACTGGAAGAGCTATACACTCGTTAAGAGCTCATCTAACTACCCAGCTCTTGAGCAATCCATCTCTGGTATGTACAAGATGGCCAATCTCCTCTTCTGGGGTAGCTTGAGCTTCTCAGTCCTTCTTCTTGCTCTCTTGCTCAGCCTTTGGATCAACGCCCGTCGCAAGGAGGTGGGAATCCTCCTCTCTATCGGTCTCAAGCAGGCAAGTATCTTGGGGCAATTTATCACCGAATCCATCTTGATTGCCATCCCTGCTCTTGTTTCTGCTTACTTCCTAGCCAACTATACAGCTCGTGCAATCGGAAACACTGTTCTTGCCAATGTAACTTCTGGTGTTGCCAAACAGGCTAACAAGGCTGCTCAAGCCTCTAACCTTGGTGGAGGTGCAGAAGTAGATGGCTTTAGCAAGACCTTATCGAGCCTAGACATTTCTATTCAGACATTGGACTTTATCATTGTCTTTGTCCTTGCCTTGGTTCTAGTGGTTCTAGTTATGGCGCTTGCTTCAAGCAATCTCCTTAGAAAACAACCAAAAGAGCTCTTGCTGGATGGCGAATAAGTTTGAAAAAATGATTCTGGAAATAGAGAAAGCATCTTGTTTTTCTATTCAAGAATGGTGGATAGAGAATGGCTATTTAACAATACAAAATAGAGCTGAAAGCAGTGGTGAAAATCATTGCTTTCAGTTGCTTTCCTTGTACTTTAGTACTTAAATATGATATACTAAAGTTATGGAATTTATTAGAAAGGGGTTTCACAACTTATATATGGAATTGTGCATAAAAATCTATAGAAATCTTATCTTGAAAATAGATAGATAAATCTGTAGAAGCCTATCCATATCGCAAACATAGGCTAGTAGACCTAGGCAGGGTATACTTTGGAAAATATAGAATAGTGAGGAAAAATAAACATTATGAGACAAACAAATGTTAGAGGAAGCTTGTCCCTCCGTGGTTTTAGAAAATTGAGAACTGGTGCAATTGTTGCGACAGGTGTGATTCTACTAGGTCTGGGCTTTTTAGCTCCAACTGTATCAGCTAATGAACAAGATGGTGTCTGGGTAGCCAGAACAGTTGCAGAAGTAAAAGCTGATATTCAAAATATAAACAATTTATCACACTACACAATTAAGTGGGGAGATACACTGAGTGCTATTAGTGGGGCAACGGGGCTATCTGTTGATAGTTTGGTTGAGATAAATCGTATTGCAAATAGAGATTTGATTTTTGCTAATAATAAATTGTATTTTAGCGAAGAAGCTTTTCTAAAAGATGGAAATACAGAAGTAAAAAGACAGCAAGTGTCGATTGATAATTCTGGTAGCCGTCAAAGTTATGAAGTTGAAACAAAGACAGATACTGTAACTGGAGAGCAAACTACTACTGTTAAACAAACGACACCAGTAGTTGTGGAAACACCAGCAGTATCAGCACCGAAATCAGAAACCTCAGTCTCAGTTGCGCCGAAAGAAGAGACTCCATCGACACCAGCGCCAAAAGTGGAAGAGCCAGCAACACCAGCACCGAAAGAAGAGACTCCATCGACACCAGCGCCAAAAGTGGAAGAGCCATCGACACCAGCGCCAAAAGCGGAAGAGCCAGTGACACCGGCACCGAAAGAAGAGACTCCATCGACACCAGCGCCGAAAGAAGAGACTCCAGCAACACCAGAGCCAA